>NZ_JAWJTG010000091.1:0-570 GCF_032911605.1 Stenotrophomonas mexicanensis | reverse complement strand
GCGATCGACAAGCCGTTCCTGATGCCGGTGGAAGACGTGTTCTCGATCTCGGGCCGCGGCACCGTGGTGACCGGTCGTATCGAGCGCGGCGTGATCAAGGTTGGCGACGAAATCGAAATCGTCGGCATCCGTCCGGTGCAGAAGACCACCGTGACCGGCGTTGAAATGTTCCGCAAGCTGCTGGACCAGGGTCAGGCAGGCGACAACGCTGGCCTGCTGCTGCGCGGCACCAAGCGTGACGACGTCGAGCGTGGCCAGGTTCTGGCCAAGCCGGGTTCGATCAAGCCGCACACCAAGTTCGAAGGCGAAGTCTACGTCCTGTCGAAGGACGAGGGCGGCCGTCACACCCCGTTCTTCAACGGCTACCGTCCGCAGTTCTACTTCCGCACCACCGACATCACCGGCGCAGCTGCTCTGCCGGAAGGCGTCGAAATGGTGATGCCGGGTGACAACGTCAAGATGGTCGTCACCCTGATCAACCCGGTGGCAATGGACGAAGGCCTGCGCTTCGCCATCCGCGAAGGCGGCCGTACCGTCGGCGCCGGCGTGGTCTCGAAGATCATCGAGTAA
>NZ_JAWJTG010000090.1:0-1224 GCF_032911605.1 Stenotrophomonas mexicanensis | reverse complement strand
GGGTTCTACCCCGTTTTCACGGACACTTACAAGAAGGCCGATTCAGGCCATGAGGAGTGTTCATGTCAAAGCGCAGGAAGTTCAGTGCCGAGTTCAAGCGCGGTGCGGTTGAGCAGGCGAGCCAGCCCGGCATCAGCTGCGCCCAGGTGGCCCGGGAGCTGGGAATTCGCGACAGCCTGCTAACCCGCTGGAAGCGCGAGGCGCAGAATCCAGAAGCGGCCGCTTTCGGCGGCGCCGGAACGCCACGGGACGAAGAGTTGGCTCGACTCAAGCGTGAATTGGCGCGGGTGAAGAAGGAACGGGATTTTTTGCGAGAAGCGGCGACGTTCTTTGCAAAGGGATCATCCTGAGGTATCAGGTGATCGAACGTTGCCGCGATGAGTTTCCGATCCGGCTGATGTGCCGGTGCCTGAAGGTATCGGCCAGCGGCTACTACGAGTGGAGTAAGCGCCCTGCGAGCGCCCGGCAGGTCGACAATGAGCGCCTGGTGGTAAGGATGCGCGAACTGCATGAAGACAGCCGGGGTACTCTGGGAGCTGGCCGCATGCGCGAAGACTTGGCTGAGGAAGGCGAGATCGCCGGCCTGAACCGGGTCGCGCGCCTGATGGCGGCCGACGGCCTGCAGGGCTGGCCCCGGCGGAAGCGTCGCGGGAAGCGTGGCAGCCCGTCCGTAACGCCGCCGGGCGTGGGCAACCTGCTTGAACGCGATTTTCTCGCGCTGGAGCCGGAAACCAAGTGGGTCACGGACATCACCGAGATCAAGACCCAGCAGGGCAAGCTGTATCTGTGCATCGTGCTGGATCTTTACGACCAGCGCATTGTGGGCTGGTCAATGCACGATCGACAGGATCGCCAGATGGTGATCCGGGCGGTGCAGATGGCGGTCTGGCAGCGTCAAGGCAGCGATGAGGTGATCCTGCATTCGGATCGTGGCAGTCAGTTCCGCAGCGGTGACTACCAAGGATATCTCGCGGCTAACGGGCTGATCTGCTCAATGAGCGCCGTTGGACATTGCGGCGACAACGCCGCCTGCGAAGGCTTTTTTGGGCTGCTCAAGCGTGAGCGAGTCTATCGAACGAGCTACCCGACACTGGATGCAGCAAGAGCGGATGTGTTTGACTACATTGAGCGACGCCACAATCCAAGGATGCGGCGAAGGGTCGCCAGGCAGGATCAGAAGGTTGCAGCTCTTTTAGAACCGTCCGTGATATCGGGGTAGAACCC
>NZ_JAWJTG010000089.1:0-1808 GCF_032911605.1 Stenotrophomonas mexicanensis | reverse complement strand
TGCCGCTGGCCAGTGCGCGCGCGATCACCTGCTGTGCCTGCTGCGATGCCTGCGCATGCACGCGTGCCTGACGCTCGCCCAACGCGGCCTGTTGGCTGCCCAGTGCCGCCTGTCGGCTGGCCAGTTCAGACTGCTGGCTGGCCAGGCGCTGCATGTCACGGGTGCGGCCGGATTGCGCGGCCTCGCTGCGGGCTTCCTGCATCGCACGACGTGCCTCGGCAGCGGCCTCGCGTGCAGCCTCACGCGCAACGGCCATATCGCTGGTCGCACCACGCGCCGCCTTCGCGGCTTCTGCGGCGGCCTCACGGTTGATGTCGTGGGCGGCCATCGCGCTGCGCGCTACCTCAGCGGCGGCCAGCGCAAGGCGGCGTGACTCCTCGCCCTGCAGGCGGCCCATCTCACCCATCTGCCTGCCGAGTTCGCCCTGCTCGCGACCCAGCGCACTCTGTTGGCGGCCCAGTTCGCTCTGCTGGCGACCGAGGTCTGCGGCGCCGCTGTAGGCGCGCTGCAGGGTCTGGATCAGCATCGGGTCGCGCACCACATAGCGCTTGTCGCCCTGGCGGAACCACAGCGCCGGCCCCTTGCCGAGCTGCCTGCGGGCCACCGTTACATCGTCGATGCCGCCATTGGCGAAGGTTGAATCACCATCGACCAGCACGTAGGCCTGCGACGGCGACTTGCCGAGGTCCAGGCGCCCGTAGGTGGTGATGGAGGTGGTGTGGGAAGTCGAATGTTCACTGTGCATGTCGGTATCCACATCGACATCCACGTCGACCGCCACATCGGCATCGTCCGGGCCTGACAGCGCCTCGACATCGGCCGGCTCGGCAGGCGGCGCGGGCGCCACCGGCACGGCCGGAACGCGCGCGGCCGAAGGCGCTGCGGGCGGCGCGTTCGGAGCCTTCGGCGGCGGCGGCACCACGGCCTTCGGTGCGGCCGGCGGCGCGGGCGGTGCCGGTGGCACTGGCGCAGCGACCAGCCGCATCGGTGCCACGCCCACCAGCACCACGACGGCGGTCAGTGCCATCGCCAGAATGCGCGGGCAGGCCCGGCGCGGCTGCAGCGAGAGCAGGCGACGCTTGAGGCTGGTGGTGTTCGGCGCGGCGCTGGCCACGCCCAAGTGTGGCTGCGGTGCCACGCCCAGCTGCAACAGCAGGCGGCCATAGGCCTGACGGCTCGCGCCATGCTGGCCAACCACGGCCGCATCCACCGCTTCTTCGCGGGCCTGTGCGTATTCGCGCACCGACAGGCGCAGCAGCGGGTGGAAGAAGAACAGGTGCTGGGCCAGTGCGGGCAGCAGGCCCCACTGCAGGTCACGCCGCTGCAGGTGTTGCAGTTCGTGAGTCAATGCCAGGTCCAGCGCATCACCCTGCAGGGCGTTGTCGCCGGCCGGCAGCAGCAGCACCGGGCGGAACGGCCCGACCAGCTGCGGTGCGTCCACCTGCGCGCTCATCCACAGCCGCGGCGCAGGGCGTACGCCGTGGGCATCGGAGGCCAGCTGCAGCGCCTGCACCAGCGCCTCGTCCTCGCAGGGATAGGCGGCGGCCAGCAGCGCGCGGCAGCGGCGCCACTCACCGAAGGTGCGCAGGGCCATCAGCAGCACACCGGATGCCCACAGCGCGGCCAGTGCAACGGCCCACCACGCCACTGCCGGCACGTCCGCTGCAGGCACCGGCATCGTCGCCAGCAGCTGCGCCGAGGCTTCCGGCGCCAGCGGGTAGACCAGATCTGCGGCAACGTCAGTGGCGGTCATCGCCACCGCCTGCGGTGCCGGTAGCCAGGCCAGCTGCAACGGCTGGCTCCAGAAC
>NZ_JAWJTG010000088.1:0-2168 GCF_032911605.1 Stenotrophomonas mexicanensis | reverse complement strand
GGGTGGGTCCGGTTGCGGGAGTGTCCGCGGCATGGATGCCGCGGCCAAGCCCCCAAGGACGGGTTTACGGCGTCTCCCGCAACCGGACCCACCCCGCCATCCCTCAGGAAACCAGCTTCTGCTGTTGCTTCGGCTTCTGCAGGTGCAGGGCGCAGCCCTGCATGAAAAACCCACCCCCTACCAAGGTAGGGCGGCCCGCGCGCCAGCGCCGGACTATCCTCGAACCCATGACTTTGTCTGGGAGGGCTGCGTCATGAACTACGAGGAAACCTACCGTCGCTCGATCGACGAGCCGGAGGCCTTCTGGGGCGAGGAAGCCAAGCGCATCCATTGGCACAAACCGCCGCAGCAGGTGCTCGACTACAGCAACCCGCCGTTCCGGCGCTGGTTCGTCGGTGGTGAAACCAATCTCTGCTACAACGCCGTCGACCGCCACCTGGCCGAGCGCGCCGACCAGCTCGCGCTGGTCGCCATCTCCACCGAAACCAACAGCACCCGCGAAATCACCTATCGCCAGCTGTATCGCGAAGTGAACGACTTCGCCGCCGTGCTCAAGCACCTCGGCGTCGGTCACGGTGACCGCGTGGTGATCTACATGCCGAACATGGCCGAAGCCGTGTTCGCGATGCTGGCCTGCGCGCGCATCGGTGCGGTGCACTCGGTGGTGTTCGGTGGCTTCGCCGCGCACAACCTGGCGCTGCGCATCGACGATGCCAAGCCCAAGCTGCTGATCGCCGCCGATGCCGGCATGCGCGGTGGCAAGCTGATTCCGTACAAGCCGATGGTCGATGCAGCCTGCGCCGAAGCCACGTCGCCACCGCCACACGTAGTGATCGTGTCGCGTGGGCTGGATGCCGCCGAACCACGCGTGCCGGGCCGCGATGTGGACTACGCCGAGCTGCGTGCGCAGATCGGTGAAGTCGACGTGCCGGTGCAGTGGCTGGAAGCGAGCGAGCCGAGCTATCTGCTGTATACCTCCGGCACCACCGGCAAGCCGAAGGGCGTGCAGCGCGATGTGGGGGGCTATGCGGTGGCGATGGCACAGTCGATGGAAACGGTGTTCGACTGCAGGCCGGGACAGGTGATGTTCTCCACCTCCGACGTCGGCTGGGCGGTCGGCCATTCCTACAACGTGTACGGCCCGCTGATCGGCGGCTGTACCTCGCTGCTCTACGAAGGGCTGCCGACCAACCCGGATCCGGGCATCTGGTGGGCGCTGTGCGAGCAGTACAACGTGCGCACGATGTTCTCGTCGCCCACCGCCATCCGCGTGCTGAAGAAGCACGACGCGGACTTCATCCATCGCCACGACCTGGGCGCGCTGAAGTACCTGTTCCTGGCCGGCGAGCCGCTGGACGAACCGACCGCGCACTGGATCAGCGAAGCGCTCGGCAAGCCGATCATCGACAACTACTGGCAGACCGAAACCGGCTGGCCGGCACTGACCCTGCTGCCGGGCCTGGAGATGAAGCCGGTGCGTTTCGGCTCGCCCGGGTTCCCCAATCTCGGCTACCGGATGAAGGTGATCGACGAGAACACCGGCGAGGAAGTGGCACCGGGGCAGAAGGGCGTGCTGGTGGTGTCGCCGCCGCTGCCGCCGGGCTGCATGAGCACGGTGTGGAACGACGACAGCCGTTTCCTGCAGAGCTACTTCAGCCACTTCAAGGAGCTGCTGTACAGCTCGCTGGACTGGGCGATCCGTGACGACGATGGCTACACCTTCATCCTCGGTCGCACCGATGATGTGATCAATGTGGCCGGTCACCGGTTGGGTACGCGCGAGATTGAAGAAGCCATCTCCAGCCATCCACGTGTGGCCGAGGCGGCGGTGATCGGGGTCAAGGATGAGCTGAAGGGGCAGGTGCCGCTGGTGTTCGTCACCCTCAAGCAGGGGCTGGATGGCGAGGATCCGGCGCTGGTGGTGGCCGAGATGATGGCCACGGTGACCACCTCGCTCGGCGCGGTCGCGCGCCCGGCGCACGTGCACGTGGTCAATGCGCTGCCCAAGACCCGATCCGGCAAGCTGCTGCGGCGCTCGCTGCAGGCGCTGGCCGAACAGCGCGACCCGGGTGACCTGTCGACGCTGGACGACCCCAGCGCGCTGGAGGAGATCCGCCGCGCGCTGGGCCGTTGACCTGGTAGTGGGGGGGGGGGGGGGGGGGGGGGGG
>NZ_JAWJTG010000087.1:0-2739 GCF_032911605.1 Stenotrophomonas mexicanensis | reverse complement strand
GGGGCGTGAGCCGCATGGATGCGGCGATCGAGCTTACATGGACGTACTTGCAGCGTCCCCTGCGCCACCCACCCGCCCGGCCAAGCGCGGCTTCTGCTTTTGCCTTCAGCGACCAACCCCACAGCCACGAGGGGCTGCGCCGTTGGCTGGAACCCCAGTCGAGCAAGCTCGACTCTACGGAACAACCTGTTACCCATACGGGGCATGTCCCCGTCACAGCTGCATGCGATGCTGACCACCTGATCCCTGCCAGCGAGAACGCCCGCATGACCACCATCATCGCCCCGCGCGTGCACGACATCGGCGGACTCGAAGTCCGTCGCGCGGTCCCCACCCTGCAGGCGCGCAGCATCGGCTCGTTCGTGTTCGTCGACCAGATGGGCCCGGCGCTCATGCATCCCGGCACGGCCATCGACGTGCGCCCGCATCCGCATATCGGCCTGGCCACGGTCACCTACCTGTGGTCGGGCGCGATCGGCCACCGCGACACGCTGGGTTCGGATCAGGTGATCCGCCCCGGTGACGTCAACTGGATGACCGCCGGCCGCGGCATCGCCCATTCCGAGCGCACGCCGCAGCCGGACCGCGACCATGACAACCCGATCCACGGCATGCAGACCTGGGTGGCGCTGCCGAAATCGCATGAGGAAATCGAACCGGCGTTCTACCACCATGCCGCCGCCACCCTGCCGGAGCAGCGCCGCAATGGCGCCTGGCTGCGCGTCATCGCCGGCCGCGCCTACGGTGAAGAATCGCCGGTGAAGGTGTTCGCCGACACGCTCAATGTGGCGATCGACCTCGACCCGGATGCGGAAATCGATATCGACAACGGCCACCGCGAGCGCGCGCTGTACATCCTCGAAGGCGACGCGCAGCTGGATGGCGTGGACATCCCTGCCCAGCACCTGGTGATCCCCGAGGCTGGTGCGCGTGGCCGCCTGCGCGCAAAGACGCCGGTGAAGGCGATGTTGTTCGGTGGCGAGCCGCTGGATGGCCCGCGTCACCTGTGGTGGAACTTCGTGTCCAGCTCGAAGGAACGTATCGAACAGGCCAAGCACGACTGGGAGGCCGGCCGCTTCGGCACCATTCCGGGCGACGACAAGGAATTCATCCCGCTGCCGCAGTACTGAACATCGCGTGTTGCACACATCCGAAGGTGTATCCCTGCACCCGGCGTTGACACTACAGTCACCCGCTGATCATTGAAATGTGACATAAATCACACTTTCGACCGTCAAAGGAGTGCAACACATGAGCATGGGTAAACGCTTGTCCGCCGAGTTCCTCGGCACGTTCTGGCTGGTTCTGGGTGGCTGTGGCAGTGCCGTGCTGGCCGCCAAGTTCGGCGGTGACGGCAATCCGCTGGGTATCGGTTTCCTCGGCGTTGCGCTGGCCTTCGGCCTGACCGTGGTGACCGGCGCCTATGCGTTCGGCCATATCTCCGGCGCGCACTTCAATCCGGCGGTCAGTGTCGGCCTGTGGGCCGGCGGTCGTTTCCCGACCAAGGACCTGATCCCGTACATCATCGCCCAGGTCGCCGGCGGCCTGCTGGCCGGCTTCATCCTGCTGCAGATCGCATCGGGCGCCAACGGCTTCGCCATTGATGGCAGCCAGGCCGGTGCATTCGCCAGCAACGGCTACGGCGCGCTGTCCCCCGGCGGCTACAGCGTGGCCGCGGCCTTCCTGTGCGAAGTGGTGCTGACCGCCGTGTTCCTGATCGTGATCATGGGCGCCACCCACGGCAAGGCACCGGCCGGGTTCGCCCCGCTGGCGATCGGCCTGTCGCTGACCCTGATCCACCTGATCAGCATCCCGGTTACCAACACCTCGGTGAACCCGGCCCGTTCCACGGCGGTGGCCTTCTTCGCCGGCAGCGGCGCGGTCAGCCAGCTGTGGCTGTTCTGGGTCGCCCCGCTGCTGGGCGGCGCGATCGGCGGCATCATCTACAAGTGGATCGGCAACGACCGCTGAGGCCCGTGCGGACTATTGCGGCCGACCATCGGCCGCAATGGTTACGCGTGTAACCGCGATTTGTGCGATCGCTCACGTTCCGTTAAGGTTGAGTTGACCGTCCGTGCACATGCCGGCCGGGGCGGCATCCGGGGATGGGATGCCAAGGCTGCCGGTCCATCCGGCGGAGCCAACGACACACCACCTTGGGGGATGCATGAAGTTCGCGCCTGTAGTGTTGTCGAGCCTGCTGTTCGCGGTGGCCCAGGCCGCCGCGCAGGCTCCCACCGAATGTCCTTCATTGCCGGCCAGCAGCGGCCTGCAGTGGCAACAGCAGGCACAGGCCGATTTCCTGGTCTGCCGCGCCAGCACCGGCGATGGCCGCGAGGTACTGAGCCTGATGCTCAGTGTGCGCGATCCCAACCTTCCATTGAACCGCTCGCTGCGCCAGGAAAAGGGCAGCTTCGGCGGTGAATCGCTGTACTGGTACCAGCCCGATCTGGGTGGCCAGCAGCCGCCCGGCTATGCCGAGCGTCGCATCAGTGTGGTCAAGCTCGACAAAGGGCGTTACGCGCAGATTTCGCTGTATCCGGACAGCGCGCAGGAACTGGGCTCGCTGCAGCAGCTGGCGCAGGGCATGAGCCTGACCCCGTCGGCCGTGGCTGCGGGGCGCTGAAGGTGACGGGGATGACTGCCTGGCAGCATCCCCGCAATGCGAGCCGATCCGACGGTAGTGCCGGCCGAGAGGTGCAACTGCTCGCCACCGCCCAGCACCGCCAGTTCCTGGCG
>NZ_JAWJTG010000086.1:0-3106 GCF_032911605.1 Stenotrophomonas mexicanensis | reverse complement strand
GGATTAAGTCGTTTGTGCCACAAACGACTTAATCCCCTCCGTCCCCTTTTTCGGCTGCCGGCCAGCGGCCGGCACTACCCGTGCGTCACTTCGAGGGCTGGATGCGAACCCGGATTTCTTCCTCTTCCGGTGCGGCCTGCGGAGCCGGTTGTGTCTGCTGCGGCTGGGTCTGCGGGGCAGGGGCCGGTGCGACCGGCGCCGGGGCGCCACGATGGCGCAGGCCGATCACCAGCGCCACGCCGGCGATCACCACCAGCAGGGCGATGCGGATGCGCCAGGCCCAGCCACGGCCGCCGCCGGTCGTCTCTGCGGTGTCGCGGAAGGCGAATTCGGCGGTCGGATGGTCGCGGCGGGTGGTGTCGAGCAGTCGCGCCTCGCGCAGGATTTCACGCGCGCGCGGCTGGTCGTCGGCGCGCACGATCCACACCGCTGGGTAGGCGTTGGCGTTGCCCAGGTCGGTATAGCTGAACTGGCCGCGGCGACGGGTCTTGTACGAGCGCCCATTGGTCACCTTGACGTCGATGCCATGCCCGCGCAGGAGCTCGGCGACGCCTTCGACGGTTTCCACGCGCTGGCTGCTGAAGATCTGGCGCATCGGATCAATCCTTGGCCGGCACGGCGGCGGCCGCGGCCTGGTCGGGAACCACGCGGATCAGGCCTTCCTGCGCGGTGCTGGCCACCAGCACGCCATTGCGGGTGAAGAACTGGCCGCGGGCCAGGCCGCGCGAATCCTGCGCGCTGGGGCTGTCCAGCGAGTACAGCAGCCAGTCGTCGGCACGGAACGGGCGGTGGAACCAGATCGCGTGGTCGAGCGAGGCCATCTGCACGTGCGGGTGGTAGTAGCTGATGCCATGCGGGAACGTCGCCGTGCCCAGCAGGTGGAAGTCGGAGGCGTAGGCCAGCAGCGCCTGGTGCAGCTCCGGGGCATCGCCGACCGGCTCGCTCAGGCGCAGCCACACCTGGTGGTACGGCGGGCGCTTGGGCGGATTGAGTTCATCGCGCGGGTAGACGTGGCGGAACTCGAACGGGCCACCGCGCGACAGCCAGCGCTGCACCTTGATCGGCAGCCGCTCCAGCACTTCGGCCGGCAGCGGGCGGTTCGGTTCGATGTCTTCCGGCTGCGGCACTTCGGGCATCTTGTGCTGGTGCTCTGCGCCGGTTTCGGCCTGCTGGAACGAGGCAGCACAGAAGAAGATCACCTTGCCGTGCTGGATTGCGGTAACCCGGCGCACCGAGAAACTGCCGCCGTCGCGGGTACGGTCCACGTCGTAGACGATGGGGTGGTCGATGTTGCCGGCGCGCAGGAAGTAGGCGTGCAGCGAGTGCACGTGGCGCCCGTTGTCGACCGTGGCCTGCGCCGCAGCCAGCGCTTGGCCCAGCACCTGGCCGCCGAACACGTACTTGGTGCCGATGTCGCGGCTCTGCCCGCGGAACAGGTTGTCCTCCAGCCGCTCCAGGGTGAGCAGGTCGATCAGCTCGGAGACGACGGGTTCGGGCGTGTCGTTCAAGGGGGCGGCCACAGCAATGAAGAGGCCCCGATTATACCGTTGCAGGCCAGTCCATCATCGGTAGTGCCGGCCGCTGGCCGGCAGCCTCATGAGCCTCCTGGGGCGCCTGCAGTTGCCGGCCAGCGGCCGGCACTACCGGTTACTTGCCCAGCCGGGCGACCAGCGCCTGCAGGGCATTCTGCGCATCCGGGGCGAACCAGGCCTCGACGAAGCGGTCGAGCTGGATCAGGTCCGGCTGCAGCGCCACGTGCAGGTCGGCACGGGCGATGGCGCGGGTCAGCAGCATCGGCTGCCGCGGCTGCTTGAGCAGGTTCTGCAGCCAGGCGATGGCGCGCGCCACCACCAGGTCGCCTTCGGCCAGTTCGTCGACCAGACCGATCTGCAGCGCCTGTTCGGCCGGCACCAGCGAACCGGTGGTCAGCAGGACGCCGGCGCGGTGTACGCCCACCGCGCGGCGCAGCAGGCGCTGGATGCCCTCCGGCGCGATCAGGCCCACCTGCACTTCGTTCAGGCCGATGGCATACGGCCGCGACGGATCGGCGCTGCGCGCCATCACCCGGTAGTCGCAGCACAGGGCCAGCACGCAGCCGCCCGCCGGTGCGTGGCCGGTGATCGCCGCGACCACCGGGATCCGGCTCTCGGCCAGCGTGCGCACGGCGCCAAAGAAGGCGTTCCAGGTGTCCAACAACTTGTGCTTGTCATCACCATGCGAGAGCAGGTGCGGCACGTCCATACCGCCGGTGAAGATGCGCTCGCTGCCCGACAGCACGATGCCGTGCGCGTCTTCGGCCATGGCCAGCTCGATGGCATGGATCAACTGCCGGCACAGTTCGGTGTCCAGTGCGTTGACCGGCGGCCGCGCCAGGCGCAGTTCGCGGATGGGGCCATGGTTGATCACCTCGATGAGCGTCGTCATGCTGCGGTCTCGTTGCGAAGAAGGAACCTGGGCGATGATAACCAAACCATTCGTTGGCGTACTGTTGGTTCTGTGTGCGGCCGCAGCATCGGCGTCGGCGGCGGAACCGGACTGCGTCACGGTGGAGCAGGGCTGGGCGCGGTTGCCACCGAATCCGGCGATGCCGATGACCGCCGGCTACGGCGTGATCCACAACGGCTGCAGCAAGGCGGTGGCGATCACTGGCGCGACCAGCAGCAGCTTCAATGATGTGTCGCTGCACGAAACCACGATCACGGATGGGGTCAGCCGGATGCGCGCGATCGAGCGTCTGCCGCTGGCGCCGGGCGCGCGCGCCGAGCTCAAGCCCGGTGGCCTGCACCTGATGCTGATGCAGGGCAAGGGCGCCTTGAAGGAAGGGCAGGCGCTGCCGTTGCGGCTGCAGCTGGAAGGCGGTGGCGAAGCGAGCGCGACGTTGGTGGTGCGCAAGGCCGCGCCGTAAGCGCGCGGGGAAACGGCACGCTGCTGCTGACGCAAGGGGTTGGGATGGCCGTCGTAGCGTCGAGCTTGCTCGACGGCCCCGGCCTGCAGCAGTCGAGCAAGCTCGACTCTACGGATGAAGCGACGATTGGGATGGTTGCCGTAGCGTTGAGGGCGCTGGGCGCGAACGGAATATCCGGTAGTGGGGGGGGGGGGGGGGGGG
>NZ_JAWJTG010000085.1:0-3843 GCF_032911605.1 Stenotrophomonas mexicanensis | reverse complement strand
TGCCGGCCGAGACCCCGGTGGTGGAAGTGAAGACCCCGGAGCTGGATGGTCGCGGCAGCTACCGCTTCCTGATGAGCAACGGCGACAAGAAGATGACCGCCGATGAGTTCGATGCCTGGATGAAGGCCAATGGCATCCGCGTTGCCAAGGGTAACGGCCAGGATGCTGCCGCCAAGCCGGTGGTGGTGGCCAGCAAGGACGAGCCGAAGGGCAAGAAGAAAAAGAAGTGATGCCGGGAAGGTGCCGACCTCGGTCGGCACGCCCTCACGCCCGGTAGGTGCCGACCTTGGTCGGCACGCTTTGGCCGGTGGGGATCAACCCTTGATCACGCCCAGCTCGACACCGATGCGGGTGAACGCATCGATCGCGCGGTCCAGATGCTCGCGACTGTGCGCGGCGCTGATCTGGGTGCGGATGCGGGCCTGGCCCTTGGGCACCACCGGGAAGAAGAAGCCGATCGCGTAGATGCCTTCTTCCAGCAGGCGCTCGGCGAACTTCTGCGCCAGCGGTGCGTCGTACAGCATCACCGGGCTGATCGGGTGTACGCCCGGCTTCACGTCGAAACCGGCGGCGACCATCTTTTCGCGGAAGTAGCGGGTGTTTTCCACCAGGGTGTCGCGCAGATCGTCAGCGGCGGCCAGCATCTCGAACGCTTTGATGCCGGCGGCCACCACATGCGGCGGCAGCGAGTTGGAGAACAGGTACGGGCGCGAACGCTGGCGCAGCAGCTCGATCACCTCGGCGCTGGCGCAGGTGAAGCCGCCCAGTGCACCACCCATGGCCTTGCCCAGGGTGCCGGTGATGATGTCGATCTTTTCCAGCACGCCCTTCACTTCGGCCGAGCCGCGGCCGGTGGCACCGAGGAAGCCGGTAGCGTGGCATTCGTCGATGTGCACCAGCGCGTTGTACTTCTTCGCCAGCGCGGTGATCTCGTCCAGCGGCGCAATGAAGCCGTCCATCGAGAACACGCCGTCGGTGGTGATCAGCTTGGTCTTGCAGCCGGCGGCGTCGGCGGCCTGCAGCTGGGCTTCCAGGTCGGCCATGTCGCAGTTGGCATAGCGGAAGCGCTTGGCCTTGCACAGGCGCACGCCGTCAATGATCGAAGCGTGGTTCAGCGCATCGGAAATGATCGCGTCGTTCTCGCCGAGCAGCGGCTCGAACAGACCGCCGTTGGCATCGAAGCAGGCCGCGTACAGGATGGTGTCCTGCTTGCCGAAGAAGTCGGCGATCTGCTTCTCCAGCTGCTTGTGCAGGTCCTGGGTACCGCAGATGAAGCGCACCGAGGCCATGCCGAAGCCGTGGGTATCCAGCGCATCCTTGGCGGCCTGGATCAGGTCCGGATGGTCGGCCAGGCCCAGGTAGTTGTTGGCACAGAAGTTCAGCACCGTGCGGCCGTCCTCGAGGGTGATCTCGGCCGACTGCGGGCTGGTGATGATCCGCTCGGACTTGAACAGGCCCTGGGCGCGGATGGCGTCCAGTTCCTCGGCGTAGTGGCGGGTCAGGGCGGAGGAGGCGTCGGTCATGGCGTGGGCACGGCTCTGAACGGGGAAACCGCTGATTCTACCGGGCATCGCCGCTTGCCGACCGGCCGGGATGGGGCATCGCCACGGCCGGCACATGTTGCATCGCAATAGCAAACTGGTTAAAAATTCGTGAACCGGAGCTGTCCGGCTCCGGCCACTACGCCTGCTCCCCGCCTTCCACGCCACCGCCCCCACCGGAGACGCTCATGAAGCACGCCCGTGCCTGCCTCGCCATTGCCGCTGCCCTGACCCTGGCCGCCCCGTTCGCCGCCAGCGCCCAGGAAAACGAATCGCCGTACAGCTGGAACGTCACCGCTGTTTCCGATTACCTGTTCCGTGGTGTGTCGCAGACCGACGAGGATCCGACCCTGCAGGCCGGTTTCACCTACACCAGCCCGGTTGGCCTGTATGCCGGCGTGTGGGGTTCGGGCGTGGACTTCGGTGCAGGTGATCCGAAGACCGAGGTCGACTACCTGATCGGCTACGGCGTGGACGTCACCGAGCGCGTCAACGTCGACGTGCTGCTGAACCGCTACACCTACCTGAAGTCCAGCCACCAGAACTACAACGAGCTGATCACCACCACCACGCTGGATGACACCTACAAGCTGACGGTGGCCTACACCAACGATGTATGGAACAGCAGCACCGATGGCTGGTACTTCGGCCTGGGTGGCAGCTGGGGCCTGCCGAAGGACTTCACCCTGAATGCCAATGTCGGCCGCAGCACGTTTGAAGACGGCATCGCCAAGGATTACACCGACTGGAATGTCGGCGTTGAGCGCCAGTTCGGGATGGCCAAGGTCGGCCTGGGTTACTACGGCACCGACGGCAACGGCCGCGACAACTCCGGCAAGCTGGCCCACAGCCGCGTGATGCTGACCGTCGCGATCGGTAACTGATGCGCCTTCGCTGATGTCCACGAAAAAGGCGCCCAATGGGCGCCTTTTTCAATTTCAGCCGCATGCCTTACCCCGGCTGGGGGAGAGCCCCCTTGTTGTTCAAGGGGGCGCGCCGACGGCGCGGGGATAAGGAAACCTGCGGGGGAATTGACCCGAAGGGTCAATTCCAGCTCAACACAACCTTGCCGGCCTTGCCTTCTTCCATCAGGTCGAAGCCCTTCTGGAAGTCGTCGATCGGCAGCTGGTGGGTCATCACCTTGCCGAGCGGGAAGCCGGACAGCACCAGCTGGGTCATCTTGTACCAGGTCTCGTACATCTTGCGGCCGTAGATGCCCTGCACGGTCAGGCCCTTGAAGATGATCTTGTCCCAGTCGCAGCCGGCGCCCTTGGGCATGATGCCGAGCATGGCGATCTTGCCGCCGTGGTACATGCAGTCGAGCATGTCGTTGAACGCACGCGGGTTGCCGCTCATTTCCAGGCCCACGTCGAAGCCCTCCATGTGCAGTTCCTTCATCACGTCCTTCAGCGACTGGTTGGCCACGTTGACCACGCGGGTGGCACCCATGTCGGCGGCCAGCTTCAGACGGAAGTCGTTGACGTCGGTCACCACCACGTTGCGTGCACCGATGTGCTTGCAGATGCCGGCGGCGATGATGCCGATCGGGCCGGCACCGGTGATCAGAACGTCTTCACCGATCACGTTGAACTCCAGCGCGCAATGCGCGGCGTTGCCGTACGGATCGAAGAACGCGGCCAGCTCGGACGGAATCTGGTCCGGGATCGGCCACAGGTTGCTGGCCGGCATCACCATGTACTCGGCGAAGGCGCCGTTGACGTTGACGCCGATGCCGACGGTGTTCGGGCACAGGTGCGGGCGGCCGCCACGGCAGTTGCGGCAGTGGCCGCAGACGATGTGGCCTTCGGCCGAGACGCGCTGGCCGATTTCATAGCCGGTCACGGCCGAGCCGAGTGCGGCGACGCGACCGACGAATTCGTGGCCGATGGTCAGGCCCGGCTTGATGGTGCGCTGGCTCCACTCGTCCCACAGGTAGATGTGCAGGTCGGTGCCGCAGATCGCGGTCTTCTCGAGCTTGATCAGGACCTCGTTCGGGCCCGGGGTCGGAACCGGAACTTCTTCCAGCCAGATGCCCTTGGCCGCTTCGCGCTTGACCAGGGCCTTCATCGTTTGCTGCGCCATCGGGGTGGAACTCATCAGGGGGAAAGCGCGGATTATAGGGTGCCGCGCGGATTTCCCATGTTGCGCTGCGGGTGCAGTGGCGGAACGAAAGGCGTGTGTTGGCGGGCGTTTCGAACGTGCTGCGAACAGCGGCGCCTCCCTGATCCGGGAAAGGAGGCGTGGTCACCCTGGCCAGGACACGCAAAAGCCCCTCCATGGTGCTCGATGGCGCCATCCATGG
>NZ_JAWJTG010000084.1:0-3962 GCF_032911605.1 Stenotrophomonas mexicanensis | reverse complement strand
GGCGCCATGGATGGCGCCATCGAGCCCCCATGGATGGGTTTACGGCGTGTCCTGCCTACCCACACCGCCCCGCCATCCCACGGAATACCCGCTTCTGCCGTTGCTGTTGCTCTGGCCTCGGCAGGTGCAGGGCTGCAAGCCCTGCCGCACCCCCTTACCGCACTTGCTCCTGCTTGCGAACGATCGCCATCGCGATCTCCAGCGACTGCTCGTAGTTCAACCGCGGGTCCACCGTCGAACGGTAGGCGCGCTCCAGGTCACGTTCGGTCAGTTCGCGCGCGCCACCGGTGCACTCGGTCACGTCCTCACCGGTCAGCTCCAGGTGCACACCGCCCAGTCGCGTACCTGCGGCCGCGTGCAGATCGAACGACATCTCCACTTCGCCACGCACGTTGTCGAAGCGGCGTGTCTTGAAACCATTGGCAGTGCTTTCGGTGTTGCCATGCATCGCATCGCACACCCACAGCACGCGGCGGCCATCGCGCTTGACCGCATCCAGCAGCGGCGGCAGCTTCTCGGCGATCTGCGCTGCACCCATGCGGTGAATGAAGCTCAGTCGACCCGGCTCGTCATGCGGGTTGAGCACATCAATCAGGCGCAGCAGCTGGTCCGGCGTCACTGACGGGCCGACCTTGATCGCAATCGGGTTGCGCACGCCACGCAGGTATTCCACGTGCGCGCCATCGAGTGCGGCCGTGCGCATGCCGATCCACGGGTAATGCGTGCTCAGGTTCAACCAGCCCTGCTGGCGCGGCACCTGGCGGGTCAGCGCCTGCTCGTAGGGCAACAGCAGTGCTTCATGCGAGGTGTAGAAATCGATGCGGTTGAGGTTGTGAACGCGGGCCCCGGCCAGGGTCTCCATGAAGTGCACCGCATCGCCGATCGACGCCACCATTTTCTGGTAGTCGGCGGCCAACGGCGAATGGCTCACCCATTCCAGGTTCCAGTACTCGGGGTGGTGCAGGTCGGCGAAACCGCCGTCGATCAGCGCACGCACGAAGTTCATGGTCATCGCCGAGTGCGCGTGGGCCTGCAGCATCCTCTTCGGATCCGGCAGCCGCGCCGCTTCGGTGAACGCCGGCGCGTTGATGACATCACCGCGGTAGCTGGGCAGGGTCACGCCGTCGCGGGTCTCGGTATCGGCCGAACGTGGCTTGGCGTACTGGCCGGCGAAACGGCCGACGCGGATCACCGGCTGGCGCAGGCCATGCACCAGCACCAGGCTCATCTGCAGCAGCACCTTCAGCCGGTTGGAAATGGTGCCCGATTCGCAGTCGCTGAAGTTCTCCGCGCAGTCGCCGCCCTGCAGCAGGAAGCGCTTGCCTTCCTGCGCCTCGGCCAGCTGCTGCTTCAGCGCCAGGATCTCCCAGGAAGTCACCAGCGGCGGCAGCCGCTTCAGCTCGTGCAGGGCGGCGTCCAGCGCCACCGGGTCCGGGTAGGTCGGCATCTGCAGCGCGGTCTTGCCACGCCAGCTCTCCGGCGACCAGGCGGCGCCAGTGGCGGCTGCGGCGGGATCGGGCACGGGCGGAACGGCGGACAGGCTCATTGCAGACTTCCGGGATGGGGGGCGGTCATGGTCGCAGAGCCAGCCGCTGACGCAAAGGGCCGGTCCGGCCTACCGGCTCGCCTGAACGGCAGAGAAAGGCCGACGCCAGCGGCCAGATCCTGCATGGTCAGCCGCCCGGGACAGGCGCATGATTTGTTACGGAGTAACACTTCAATGTCATGGACCGGCCCCTTCCACATCCAGCCGCCACCTCTCCCACCATGAAGCCCTCGCCCCTCGCTACCGGCATCACCTTCGCCCTGGCCCTGGCCAGCCTGCCCGCCTTCGCCTCGGCAGCCGACGCCCCCGCTTCGTCCGTCAAGGATCTGGATGCGGTCACCGTCCACGCCCAGCTCGACCAGGCCCGCAACACGCTGTCGCCGGACATCGGCAGCAGCCAGTACCAGATCACCGCCGAGGACATCCAGAAGCAGCCGCTGGGCGCCTCCGCGCCGCTCAGCCAGGTGCTGCTGCAGGCACCCGGCGTGGTCCAGGATTCCTATGGCGGCGTGCACGTGCGCGGCGACCACGCCAACCTGCAGTACCGGATCAACGGCGTACTGCTGCCCGAATCGATCTCCGGCTTCGGCCAGACCCTGGATGCGCGCACCATCAAGAGCATCCGCCTGATGGACGGCGCGTTGCCGGCGCAGTTCGGCGAGCGCACCGCGGCGGTGGTCGACATCACCACCCGCAATGGCGCCGAGCTGGGCAACGGTGGCAGCGCCGGACTGACCACCGGCTCGTTCGGCAAGGTGAACCCGAATGCCTCCTGGTGGGGCAACCAGGGACGCTGGAGCTGGTTCCTGACCGGCAACTACGACCAGAACGAAGTCGGCCTGGAGAATCCGACCAGCTCGCGCAAGCCGCTGCACGACGATACCCACCAGGGCAAGGCCTTCGCCGACCTGACCTACCTGGTCAACGAGAACACCCGCCTGAGTGTGTTCGCCGGTTTCGCCAACAACCGTTTCCAGATTCCGGTCAATCCAGGGCAGACGCCGCAGTTCGGTTACCTGGACACCACCACCTTCGATTCCAGCCAGCTGGATGAGACCCAGCGCGAGACCACCCGCTTCGGCATGCTGGTACTGCAGGGCACGCTGGGCAGCACCGCCTACCAGCTGTCCGCCGGGCAGCGCTACAGCGATTTGGCGTTCAATCCGGACGTCGTCGGCGATCTGGTGTTCAGTGGCGTCGCCTCGCAGGTGCAGCGCAGCAACCGTGCCAACACCCTGCAGGCCGACTTCTCCACACCACTGGGCAACGACCACACGCTGCGCTACGGCTTGTACGGCAACTACGAGAACGCACGGGCCAGCAGCAACAGCTGGGTGTTCCCGGTTGATGACGGCGGCCAGCAGTCCAGCACCACGCCGCTGCTGATTCCTGACCACAGCGCCTTCCATGCCAGCACGCTGGCGTTGTACGTACAGGATGAGTGGAAAATCGGCGACGACTGGACCGTCAACTACGGTCTGCGCGGTGACCGCTACAAGGCCTTCGGCCGCACCGAGGGCCAGCTCAGCCCGCGCGTGGGCGTGGTCTGGAATGCCAGCGACAGCACCACCGTGCATGCCGGCTATTCGCGCTATTTCACGCCACCGGCCAGTGAACTGATCGCCAGCAGCGACATCGCCCTGTACGACGGCACCACCAACCAGCAGCCCAGCGGCGGCAACAACACGCCGCTGGCCGAGCGTAGCGACTACTACGACATCGGCGTCTCGCAGCAGCTGGGTGAACACCTGACCCTGGGCCTGGATGCGTACGACCGCCGCGTCGCCCGCCTGCAGGACGAAGGCCAGTTCGGCGCCGCCTACATCTACTCGACCTTCAACTACCGCCGCGGACACATCCGTGGCCTGGAGTTCAGTGCCGACTTCAGCAACGGCCCGTTCAGTGCCTACTTCAATGCGGCGCTGAACAAGGCCATCGGTACGGATGTCATCACCAGCCAGTACAACCTCGATCCCGAGGCGCTGGCCTATGTTGCCAACCACTGGATCCACCTGGACCACGACCAGAAGCTGACCTCGTCGGGTGGCCTCAGCTACGCCTTCGCCGGGCACAACCGGATCGGGGCCAACTACGTGTTCGGCAGTGGCCTGCGTTCGGACATCGAGGGCGTACCCAACGGTGACGAGCTGCCGTCCTACCTGCAGGTGAACCTCAGCGCCGGGCACGACTTCAACGTCGACAGCGGCCATCCACTGCATGTGCAGCTGGCGGTGATCAGCGCGCTGGACCGCAGCTACCAGCTGCGCGATGGCGGTGGCGTCGGCGTGTTCGCCCCGCAATGGGGACCGCGCCGCGGCGCCTACCTGAGCCTGCAGCAGGATTTCTGAGATAGTGCCGGCCGCTGGCCTACGTGGCTGCCCTGGCGGCCAGTCTGCTGCTGGCGGTGCAGGTCACC
>NZ_JAWJTG010000083.1:0-5083 GCF_032911605.1 Stenotrophomonas mexicanensis | reverse complement strand
AACAACAAGGGGGCTCCACTCCAGCCAGCTCCACGGTAGTGCCGGCCGCTGGCCGGCAACCGACCGCGCCGGAGGCCCAGCGATGAGCCGCCTGCGCGACAACCCGTGGGTGCTGCCGGCCAGCCTGGTGGTGGCGCTGCTGCTGGGCCTGCTGCCGTTGCCGGCGCTGCTGCAGCCGCTGCGCCCGTATTGGCTGGCGCTGGTGCTGGCCTATTGGGTGATTGAAGCGCCTGAGCGTGTCGGCCTGGGCGTCGCTTTCGCCAGTGGCGTGATCGCCGATCTGCTGTACGGCGGTGTACTCGGCGAACAGTCGCTGCGGCTGGTGATGCTGGCCTTCATCCTGCAGCGCTTCCGCGCCCGCATCCGCTTCTTCCCGATGTCCCAGCAGATGCTGGCCATCGGCGGCCTGCTGTTCAACGACCGCATCGTCAGCGCGCTGGTCCACATCGTGGTGGATGAGCCGACCCTGCCGTGGTCGTACTGGTGGGCACCGCTGCTGGGCATGGGCCTGTGGCCGCTGGTATTCGTGCTGCTGGACGCGGTGCGCTTCGGCAAGCGCGGGCGCTGAGCCATGATCCCGCGCCGCCAGGTCAAGAATCCGCACGCCGAAGCCGAACAGTTCCGCCGCCGCGCGGCGCTGGGCTTCCTGGGTGTGCTGGTCTGCCTGCTGGGCCTGGGCGGCTGGTACTTCAAGCTGCAGGTGCTGGACCACGACGTCTACGCCACGCGCTCGGAAGCCAACCGCGTCAAGCCGCGGCCGGTGGTGCCCGGGCGCGGCATGATCTACGACCGCAACGGCCGCCTGCTGGCCGAGAACGTGCCGGCCTTCCGCCTGGACGTGACCCCGGACAAGGTCAAGGACATGGACGCCACCCTGGAAGGGCTGGCGAAGATCATCAGCATCAGCCCGGAAGAACTGGAAGCGTTCAACAAGTCGCGCAAGGCGCGCCGCAAGTTCCTGCCGGTCACGCTGAAGCTGCGCATGAGCGACGAGGAGATGGCGCGCTTTGCCGTCGACCGCTGGCGCTTCCCCGGCGTCGAGCTGGAACCCTACCTGACCCGTCGCTATCCCTATGGCGATCTGTTCGCGCACATCATCGGTTACGTCGGCCGCGTCGATGACAAGGACCTGGAAATCCTCGGCGAGGGCAATGCCGCGCTGACCCACATCGGCAAGTCCGGCCTGGAGCGTTATTACGAGCAGCAGCTGCGCGGCAAGGTCGGCTACGAGCAGGTCGAGACCAACGTGCAGGGGCGTGCGATCCGCACCATCGGCCGCGTCGCCGCGCAGTCCGGCGCCGACCTGCGGCTGTCCATCGACGCCGACCTGCAGCGCGCCATGGTGGCCGCCTTCGGCGACCAGGAAGGCTCGGCGGTGGCGATGGACCCGCGTACCGGCGAGGTGCTGGCGATGGTCAGCCTGCCGTCCTACGACCCCAACCTGTTCGTCAACGGTATTTCCCATGCCGACTTCAAGGCGCTGAACGACAACCCGTCGCGGCCGCAGTTCAACCGCCTGGTGCTGGGTGGCGTCGCGCCCGGTTCCACGCTGAAGCCGCTGATCGGCCTGGCCGGCCTCGATTCCGGCGTGCGCCGCCCGGAAGACAAGGTGCTGTCCACCGGCATGTTCTACCTGCCCGGCACCTCGCGTGGCTGGGGTGACTCGCACCGCGGCGGCCACGGCTGGACCGACCTGCGCAAGTCGATCGCGCAATCGGTCAACACCTATTACTACAAGCTGGCGCTGGACCTGGGCATCGAGCGCTTCGACCATTACATGGAGTACTACGGCTTCGGCCAGCCGACCGGCATCGACCTGACCGGCGAGATCGGCGGCATCCTGCCGTCGCCGGCCTACAAGCGGAAGAGCCGCAAGGAAGCCTGGTATCCGGGTGATACAGTCAACATCAGCATCGGCCAGGGTGACTGGAAGGTCACTCCGCTGCAGCTGGCGCGGGGCGTCAGTGGGCTGGCCAACGGGCAGCTGCGCACGCCCCATCTGGTGATCCAGCAGCGTGCGGGGTTCGACCATGACTGGATGGCGACCGACCCGGGCGAGAGCAAACCGGTCAGCCCGAACCCGAACAACCTGCAGGCGGTGCGCGAAGGCATGATGGCCACCATGCTGCCTGGCGGCAGCGCTGCGCGAATGGCGGCCGGCGCGCCGTACACGATGGCAGGCAAGACCGGTACCGCGCAGGTCGTCAGCCGCAAGGGCACCGCTGCAGTGAACCCGAAGAGCCTGCCGATGCACCTGCGCCACCGCGCGCTGTTCGTCGGTTTCGCGCCGGTCGACCAGCCGGTGATCGCGCTGGCGATCGCGGTGGAAGGTGGTGGTTACGGCGGTGCGGCGGCCGCACCAATCGCCCGCAAGGTGTTTGATGCCTATCTGCTGGGCAAGATGCCCGAAGGCATGCAGCCGCTGGACAGCGAGCGCGGCACCACCGCCATCGGTGCAACCGCATTCGACAACGAAGATGTGGGCGCGCGCCAGGCCGGTGACCTTGCTGCGGCACAACTGGGGGAACACCCCGTGCTGATTGGCGTGCCTGCGCCGGAACCGGCACCCGCACCGCAGCCGGGGACGCCGGCCGCCGCCGCGCTGCCGGCCACGCCACGCCCGACCACCGCGGAGCCCGCACGATGAGAGTGTTCCTGCGTTGGGCCGGCGACATGCTGCGCCGCTTCTTCAGCACGCTGGACTGGGTACTGTGCCTGGCCCTGGGCGCGCTGATGGTGATCGGCCTGGCCACCTTGAAGAGTGCCGGTGGCGACGGTCTGGTGATGGCCCAGGGCGCGCGCTTTGCAGTGGGCATGGCCGCGCTGTGGGGCATCTCACGGGTACCGATCCTGCGCATCCGCTCGGCAACACCGATGATCTACGCGATCTCGATGATCCCGTTGCTGGCGGTGTTCGTGCTGGGCACCGGCAAGTACGGGCGGCAGTGGCTGGACCTGAAGTTCTTCTACCTGCAGCCGGCCGAACTGCTGAAGGTCAGCCTGCCGATGATGGTGGCCTGGTATCTGCACAAGATGCCGTTGCCACCGCGCTTCAATACCGTACTCGTGTCCCTGGTCATCATCGGCGTACCGACCGGCCTGGTGATGCTGCAGCCGGACTTCGGCACCGGCGTGCTGATCGCCGCCAGTGGCGTGTTCGTGCTGCTGCTGGCCGGCTTGCCGTGGTGGTGGGTTGGCCTGGGCGTGGGCGGTGTGGCCGCGGTCGCACCGGTGGCCTGGTTCTGGCTGCTGCGGCCGTACCAGAAGGACCGCATCATGATGTTCCTGGACCCGGAGATGGATGCGCTGGGTGCTGGCTGGAACATCATCCAGTCGAAGATCGCGATCGGTTCCGGCGGCTTCGATGGCAAGGGCTGGGGCGAGGGCTCGCAGTCACATCTGAACTTCATTCCCGAGCAGACCACCGACTTCGCGTTCTCTGTGCTGAGCGAGGAGTTCGGCTGGATCGGCGTGGCCACCGTGCTGGCGCTGTACCTGGTGGTGATCGGGCGCTGCCTGTGGATCGCCAGCCAGTCGCGCGATTCCTATTCGCGCCTGCTGGCCGGCGCCACCGGCCTGGCGTTCTTCGTCTACGTGCTGGTGAACGGCGGGATGATCTCCGGCCTGCTGCCGGTGGTGGGCGTGCCGATGCCGCTGATCAGCTATGGCGGTACCTCGGCGGTCTCGCTGCTGGCCGGCTTCGGGTTGGTGATGGCCGTGCGTAGCCACAATCCAGTGCACGGCGGCTACGGGTAACAACGGCCGCGCTGTTCTGTAGAGTCGACCCGTGCTCGACTCTACAAACGCAGAAGCACCCTGACAGCTTCACGCAAGCGCGCGTTGTTACCGTGGCCAGCGTGGACTGGAAACGAATGCTTGGCGGCTGCCGTGAGGCGGTGCGCACGATCGACCTGCCGTTGCTGGTAGCGTTGTTGATCCTGATGGGCGCGGGGCTGGCGGTGCTGCACAGCGTGTCCGGTCCGGTCACCGGGCAGGCGGCGCGCTTCGCCGGTGGCCTGCTGGCGATGTGGCTGCTGTCGCGTGTTTCGCTGCTGCGCCTGCGCGCGTGGACACCGGCGCTGTACGCGCTGTCGATGCTGCCGCTGATGGCGGTGTATGTGATCGGCACCGGCAAGTACGGGCAGCGCTGGCTCAACCTCGGCGTCTTCTACCTGCAGCCCTCCGAGCTGCTCAAGCTCAGCCTGCCGTTGATGATGGCCTGGTACCTGCACCGGCAACCGCTGCCACCGTCACCACGCACGGTACTGACGGCCGCAGTGCTGATCGGCGTTCCCGCCGTGCTGATCCTGATGCAGCCCAACCTCGGCACCGCCACGCTGGTCACCGCCAGCGGCGTGTTCGCGTTGTTGCTGGCGGGCCTGCACTGGGGCTGGGTGGCCACCGGCGCGGTGGGGCTGGCGGTGGCCGCGCCACTGGCCTGGCTCGGCGTGTTGCGGCAGTACCAGAAGGATCGCGTACTGACCTTCCTAGACCCGGCAGCAGACCCGCTCGGCACCGGCTGGAACATCCTGCAGTCGCGCATCGCGATCGGTTCCGGTGGCTGGCAGGGACGTGGCTGGGGGCAGGGCACCCAGGCCACACTGGATTTCCTGCCCGAGTACACCACCGACTTCGCGTTTTCGGTGCTGGCCGAGGAGTTCGGCTGGATCGGTGTGGCGACGCTGTTCGCGCTGTACCTGTTCGTGGTCGGGCGTTGCCTGTGGATCGCAGTGCACGCGCGCGACACCCATGCGCGGTTGCTGGCCGGCAGCCTGGGGTTGGCGTTTTTCGTCTACGTGCTGGTGAACGGCGGAATGATTTCCGGCCTGCTGCCGGTGGTGGGCATTCCGATGCCATTGATCAGTTATGGCGGGACATCAGCGGTCTCGCTGCTGGCCGGCATCGGACTGGTGATGGCGGTACGTGGGCACCGACCCGTGCACGGGGGATAGGGTTTCCAGCCAACGGCGCAGCCCCTCGTGGGTGGTCGCGCAAAGCAGTTTATGAGTGGGGCCGGGTAGATGTGCTGCGCAGGGGGCGCTGCAAGTACGTCCATGTAAGCTCGGTCGCCGCATCCATGCGG
>NZ_JAWJTG010000082.1:0-2500 GCF_032911605.1 Stenotrophomonas mexicanensis | reverse complement strand
TGGGTCAGCGACTTACTGTTCGTGGCAAGCTTAACCGTATAGGGGAGGCGAAGGGAAACCGAGTCTGATAAGGGCGCATAGTCGCGGGCAGTAGACCCGAAACCGGGTGATCTAGTCATGCCCAGGGTGAAGGTGCGGTAACACGCACTGGAGGCCCGAACCCACTCCCGTTGCAAAGGTAGGGGATGAGGTGTGATTAGGAGTGAAAAGCTAATCGAACCCGGAGATAGCTGGTTCTCCTCGAAAGCTATTTAGGTAGCGCCTCATATGTATCCTCTCGGGGGTAGAGCACTGTTATGGCTAGGGGGTCATCGCGACTTACCAAACCATTGCAAACTCCGAATACCGAGACGGACTGTATGGGAGACACACGGCGGGTGCTAACGTCCGTCGTGAAAAGGGAAACAACCCAGACCCACAGCTAAGGTCCCAAATTCACTGCTAAGTGGAAAACCATGTGGAAAGGCACAGACAGCCAGGAGGTTGGCTTAGAAGCAGCCACCCTTTAAAGAAAGCGTAATAGCTCACTGGTCGAGTCGGTCTGCGGGGAAGATTTAACGGGGCTAAGCAGTGAACCGAAGCTTGGGGTGCATAACTTTGTTATGCGCGGTAGAGGAGCGTTCCGTAAGCCGTTGAAGGTGGATTGAGAAGTCTGCTGGAGGTATCGGAAGTGCGAATGCTGACATGAGTAACGATAATGCGGGTGAAAAACCCGCACGCCGAAAGCCCAAGGTTTCCTTGCGCAACGTTAATCGGCGCAGGGTGAGTCGGCCCCTAAGGCGAGGACGAAAGTCGTAGTCGATGGGAAGCAGGTTAATATTCCTGCACCTCGCGTAAGTGCGATGGAGGGACGGAGAAGGTTAGGTGTACCAGGCGTTGGTTGTCCTGGGGAAAGGCGGTAGGTTTGGATCTTTGGCAAATCCGGGATCCTTTAAGACCGAGCACCGAGACGAGCCTTTAAGGCGAAGTCACTGATACCACGCTTCCAGGAAAAGCTCCTAAGCTTCAGCTTACGCAGACCGTACCGTAAACCGACACAGGTGGGTAGGATGAGAATTCTCAGGCGCTTGAGAGAACTCGGGTGAAGGAACTAGGCAACATGGCACCGTAACTTCGGGAGAAGGTGCACCCTTTTTGGTGGCTCGTGCGAGCTATAGCTGAAGAGGGTCGCAGTAACCAGGCCGCTGCGACTGTTTATCAAAAACACAGCACTCTGCAAACACGAAAGTGGACGTATAGGGTGTGACGCCTGCCCGGTGCTGGAAGGTTAATTGATGGGGTCAGCCGCAAGGCGAAGCTCTTGATCGAAGCCCCAGTAAACGGCGGCCGTAACTATAACGGTCCTAAGGTAGCGAAATTCCTTGTCGGGTAAGTTCCGACCTGCACGAATGGCGTAACGACAGCGGCGCTGTCTCCACCCGAGACTCAGTGAAATTGAAATCGCTGTGAAGATGCAGCGTTCCCGTGGCAAGACGGAAAGACCCCGTGAACCTTTACTATAGCTTTACACTGAACGTTGAGTTCGTCTGTGTAGGATAGGTGGGAGGCTATGAAACTGTGGCGCTAGCTGCAGCGGAGCCATCCTTGAAATACCACCCTGTCGTGCTTGACGTTCTAACCTGGGCCCATTATCTGGGTCGGGGACCGTGTATGGTGGGTAGTTTGACTGGGGCGGTCTCCTCCTAAAGAGTAACGGAGGAGCTCGAAGGTACGCTCAGCGCGGTCGGACATCGCGCACTGTGTGCAAAGGCATAAGCGTGCTTGACTGCAAGATCGACGGATCAAGCAGGTAGGAAACTAGGACTTAGTGATCCGGTGGTTCTGTATGGAAGGGCCATCGCTCAACGGATAAAAGGTACTCCGGGGATAACAGGCTGATACCGCCCAAGAGTTCATATCGACGGCGGTGTTTGGCACCTCGATGTCGGCTCATCACATCCTGGGGCTGTAGTCGGTCCCAAGGGTATGGCTGTTCGCCATTTAAAGTGGTACGCGAGCTGGGTTCAGAACGTCGTGAGACAGTTCGGTCCCTATCTGCCATGGGCGTTGGAGATTTGAGAGGGGCTGCTCCTAGTACGAGAGGACCGGAGTGGACGAACCTCTGGTGTTCCGGTTGTCACGCCAGTGGCATTGCCGGGTAGCTATGTTCGGAAGCGATAACCGCTGAAAGCATCTAAGCGGGAAGCGCGCCTCAAGATGAGATCTCCCGGGGCACAAGCCCCCTGAAGGAACCATGTAGACTACGTGGTTGATAGGTCAGGTGTGTAAGTACAGCAATGTATTGAGCTAACTGATACTAATGATCCGAGAGGCTTGACCATATAACCTCAAGTTGCCTTGGCTTTACGACAACGTCGTAAGAGCATCCAAGTGCACGCTACGTCACAAGAACTACGAGAGGCAGGCGCCTTATCCAGTTGTATCGGATGGCGACGCTCCAACCGCCTCCCTGGTGAAATTAGCGCTGTGGAACCACCCGATCCCATCCCGAACTCGGAAG
>NZ_JAWJTG010000081.1:0-6516 GCF_032911605.1 Stenotrophomonas mexicanensis | reverse complement strand
CTGGCCGGCAGGACGCGAAATGCCGGCCAGCGGCCGGCACTACCAGGGGGCTTACGACCAGTCGTACGAGAACAGCACCGTGCGGCTTTCCGGTTCGTACAGCATCACGATCGCATCGGCACCGGTGGCGCACCAGTTGTAGCCGGCTACGTCGGCCACGGCGAAGAATTTGTCGCCATTGCGGGTGATGATCACTGTTTCGGCATCGTCCGCAGCGTTGGGGTCATCGGCAGCTTCGGTGAAGCCCAGCTCGAATGCCGCGGGAATCTCTGCGGTTTCGGTCCAGTTGCCGAAACTGATCGGGCCACCCAGCGTATCCAGATAATCGCGCTCGCTGGCCTCACCCTTGCCATAGCGCGAGTAGCAGGCGAGACGGCCATGCGTGGCATGGTAATCGCGGGCCTTGGCGTAGCTCTCGCGCATCTGCGCGATGTGTTCCTGCGCATCCTTGTCCTGCACCGCATCACCGATGAAATAGCCCGCGTTGCCGAGGAAGCGCATCTCGTTGCCGGCGGTCAGTTCGAAGGCGATCCAGTTGGTGCCGGTGAAATCGTTGTGGTGTTCTTCTGTGGTCTCGCCGATGCAGCCGTCATACGGCTCGATCGGGCACAGCATCGTTGCCACCTGGCCGGCCAGTTCCGGGCGCAGCACGCCGAGGTCGATCTTCAGCAGCGGCAGCAGGTGCTGGCCGAGCCAGGCCTGGTCGGAGGGGAAGACATCGGTGGGGAAGGCGACCATGCCGGGCAGCAGGTCGCGCAGTTCAGTCTGGTGGATCATGTCAGTCCTTTGAATTGGATCGGTAGTGCCGGCCGCTGGCCGGCATCCGCGATACATCTGGAGGTTGCCGGCCAGCGGCCGGCACTACCACAGGCGCGTCAGGTCGACGCGCTGCGGATCGCCTCCGGCAGCGGTGCGCTCTTGCCGGTCTGGGTGTCCATCCAGACCACCACCACGTTGCCGTCCGAATAGAGCTTCGATTCGTCCTGCTGGTCGACGATGCGGTGGCCGATGGTCACGCTGCTGTTGCCCAGGCGCTCGACGAACAGCTCGACCAGGATGTCGTTGGGCCACACGATCGGCAGCCGGTAGTTGACGTTGGTCGCGGCCACCACCGGTGCGATGCGGTCGGTCATCGACACACCGTCCACGCCCAGCATCCAGCGCACGCGCGCTTCTTCCAGGTAGGAGATGTACTTGGCGTTGTTCACATGGCCCATGCTGTCCATGTCACGCCAGCGCACGCTGATCGGGATGCGGGCCAGGATCTTGTGTTCGCTGCTCATCAGGCGTCCTTTTTCTTCTTGCTGGCAGTTGCGGTCTTGCTGGTCTTGCCGGTGCTCTTGGCAGCCACGGCCTTCTTCGCCGGCTTCTCGGCCTTTTCAGGCTTCACCTTGCGCGGCGGGCGGGCGTCGGGCTTGTTCGCCACGGCGGCCGGCTGCTCCGGGCGCGCGTGGGTGGACGGCAGCATGCGCGCAAGGAACTGGCCGGTGTACGACTGCGGGCAGGCCGCCACGTCTTCCGGCGTGCCGGTGACCAGGATGGTGCCGCCGCGATGGCCGCCTTCCGGACCCAGATCAACGATCCAGTCGGCGGTCTTGATCACGTCCAGGTTGTGTTCGATCACCACCACCGTGTTGCCCTCGTCGCGCAGCTTGTGCAGCACGCCCAGCAACGCTTCGATGTCGTGGAAGTGCAGGCCGGTGGTCGGCTCGTCGAGGATGTACAGGGTGCGGCCGGTATCGCGGCGCGACAGTTCCTTGGACAGCTTCACGCGCTGCGCTTCACCACCGGACAGCGTGGTCGCGCTCTGGCCCAGCTTGATGTAGCTCAGGCCGACGTCGACCAGCGTTTCCAGCTTGCGCGCAATCGACGGCACCGGTTCGAACAGCTTCAGCGCATCCTCAACGGTCATTTCCAGCACGTCGTTGATGTTGAAGCCCTTGTACAGGATCTCCAGCGTCTCGCGGTTGTAGCGCTTGCCATGGCAGACGTCGCAGGGCACGTACACGTCCGGCAGGAAGTGCATCTCGACCTTGATCAGGCCGTCACCCTGGCAGGCTTCGCAGCGGCCCCCGCGCACGTTGAAGCTGAAGCGGCCCGGCGAATAGCCGCGCGCACGCGCTTCGGGCACCTGTGCGAACAGTTCGCGCAGCGGCGTGAACAGGCCGGTGTAGGTAGCCGGGTTCGAACGCGGGGTGCGGCCGATCGGCGACTGGTCGATGTCCACCACCTTGTCGAACAGGTCCAGGCCATCGATCTCCTTGTACGGAGCGATCGGGTGTGAGGCGCCGTTGATCTCGTTGGCGGCCAGCGAGAACAGGGTGTCGTTGATCAGGGTCGACTTGCCCGAGCCGGACACGCCGGTCACGCAGGTCAGCAGGCCCGACGGAATCGCCAGGTCCACGCCCTTCAGGTTGTTGCCGGTCGCCCCGCGCAGGTGCAGGGTCATATTCGGGTTCGGCGTGTGCCGGCGCGCCGGAATCTCGATCGCGCGCTTGCCCGACAGGTACTGGCCGGTCAGCGAGCGCGGTGCCTCCAGGATGTCCTGCAGGGTGCCCTGGCCGACGATCTCGCCGCCGTGCACGCCCGCGCCCGGGCCGATGTCCAGCACGTAGTCGGCCAGGCGGATCGCATCCTCGTCATGTTCGACCACGATCACCGTATTGCCCAGGTCACGCAGGCGGGTGAGGGTACCGAGCAGGCGTTCGTTGTCGCGCTGGTGCAGGCCGATCGACGGCTCGTCGAGCACGTACATCACGCCGACCAGGCCGGCACCGATCTGGCTGGCCAGGCGGATGCGCTGTGCCTCGCCACCGGACAGGGTGTCGGCCTTGCGCTCCAGGGTCAGGTAATCCAGGCCGACATCGACCAGGAAGCCGAGGCGTTCGCCGATCTCCTTGACGATCTTCGCGGCGATCTCGCCACGCCAGCCCGGCAGGCTCAGTTCACTGAAGAACTTCAGTGCCTCGTCGATCGGCAGCACCACCAGCTCCGGCAGCGGGCGATCGGCCACGAACACGTTGCGCGCCGCCTTGTTCAGGCGCGCACCATTGCATTCCGGGCACGGCTGTTCGCTGATGTACTTGGACAGCTCCTCGCGCACCGCAGGCGACTCGGTTTCCTTGTAGCGGCGTTCGAGGTTGGGAATGATGCCCTCGAAGCGGTGCTTGCGCTGGGTGCGGCCGCCGGCTTCGGTGAAGTAGGTGAAGGTGATCGTCTCGTCGCCGCTGCCGTACAGCACGGCCTGCTGCACCTTGGCCGGCAGCGAGTTCCACGCGGCATCCACGTCGAACTTGTAGTGCTTGGCCAGTGAAGCGATCAGCTGGAAATAGTAGGCGTTGCGGCGGTCCCAGCCGCGCACCGCACCGGCGGCCAGCGACAGCTCCGGATGCACCACCACGCGCGAAGGGTCGAAGAACTCGGCGATGCCCAGGCCATCGCAGCCGGGGCAGGCGCCCATCGGTGCGTTGAACGAGAACAGGCGCGGTTCCAGCTCCGGCAGCGAGTAGTCGCACACCGGGCAGGAGTACTTGGAGGAGAACAGCGCCGGCGTGGCGTCGGCGGTGTCCAGGCTCTGCACCGAGGCCATGCCATCGCCCAGCTTCAGTGCGGTCTCGAAGCTCTCGGCCAGGCGCTGCTTGATGTCCTCGCGCGGGCGGAAGCGGTCGATCACCGCCTCGATGGTGTGCTTCTGGCGCAGCGCCAGCGGCGGCACCGCATCGATTTCATACAGCTCGCCGTCCACGCGCACACGCACGAAGCCCTGCGCACGCAGCTGGTCGAACACCTGTGCGTGTTCGCCCTTGCGGTCGCGGATAACCGGCGCCAGCAGCATGTAGCGCTGTTCCGGGTCCAGCGTCAGCACCTGGTCGACCATCTGGCTGACCGTCTGCGCTTCCAGCGGGTAGCCGTGGTCCGGGCAGCGCGGTGTGCCGACGCGGGCGTACAGCAGGCGCAGGTAGTCGTAGATCTCGGTGATGGTGCCGACCGTCGAGCGCGGGTTGTGCGAGGTCGACTTCTGCTCGATCGAGATGGCCGGGGACAGGCCTTCGATGTGGTCCAGGTCCGGCTTTTCCATCACGCTCAGGAACTGGCGCGCATAGGCCGACAGCGACTCGACGTAGCGGCGCTGGCCTTCTGCATAGATGGTGTCGAACGCCAGCGAGGACTTGCCCGAACCGGACAGGCCGGTGATCACGATCAGCTTGTCGCGGGGCAGGTCGAGGTCGAGGTTCTTCAGATTGTGCGTCCGCGCGCCGCGGATGCGGATGAAATCCATCGCCATGGGGGATCCGGTTGTGGGGGCGTTGGCTGGGTGCCGGGCCAGCAGGGAACGGCAATCGGTCAGCCTACCGAGGTGACCAGATGGGGGCAATGGGCGACAATGCCAGCCCGATGTCTCACCTGGTGAGACAGGCCGACAGGCAGGGGTCAGATCCCTTTTCACGACGTGAAAAGGGATCTGACCCCGTTCCGGCCGGGCCCCCGGGCCGTTCAGGGGTTGACTTGACCCGCGCCCGCTGATCTGCGTACAATTCCGCTCCTGTCCGCCCTCGATGGCGGCAGCTCAGACCACAATAACTACAGAGGAAGGCCTGGTCATGTACGCAGTACTGGTCACCGGCGGTAAGCAATACCGCGTGGCGCAGGGCGAAAAGCTCCGCATTGAAAAGCTCGAAGTCGAAGTCGGCAGCGAGATCAAGTTTGACAACATCCTGATGCTGGGTGACAGCGACGGCGTGAAGCTGGGCGATGCGCTGAAGGGCGCTGCCGTCACCGCCAAGGTCCTGTCCCAGGGTCGTGCTGACAAGGTCCGGATCATCAAGTTCCGTCGCCGCAAGCACCACATGAAGCGTCAGGGTCACCGTCAGTACTACACCGAAATCGAGATCACCGGCATCGCCGGCTAAGCATCAGGAGAAGCAGTCATGGCACATAAAAAGGGCGTAGGCTCCTCGCGCAACGGTCGCGACTCCAACCCGAAGTACCTGGGCGTCAAGATCTTCGGCGGCCAGGCCATCGAAGCCGGCAACATCATCGTGCGTCAGCGCGGCACCCAGTTCCACCCGGGTTCGGGCGTTGGCCTGGGCCGTGACCACACCCTGTTCGCCCTCGTGGACGGCAAGGTGGAGTTCTCGGTCAAGGGCGCCAAGAAGCGCCGCACCGTCAGCATCGTCTCGGCCGACGCCTGATCCAGGCATCGCCGGCACCCGTGCCTCGGCATGGGGGTGCTGCATGAAGAGCCCCGCTTCGGCGGGGCTTTTCGTTAGAGTGAAAGCAAGACCGGCCAGGCCGGGTTGCCGGCCAGCGGCTGGCATAACATTCAAGGCGTCGGCAGGCAGGCCGCGCCCATCGCAGGCATCGAAACAATGAAACTGGTAGACGAAGCAGAAATCGAAGTGTTCGCCGGCAACGGCGGCAACGGCTGCATTGGCTTCCGTCGCGAGAAGTTCATTCCGCTCGGCGGCCCGGACGGCGGCGACGGCGGTGCGGGCGGCAGCGTGTATATCCGCGCCGACGAAAACCTGAACACCCTGGTCGACTTCCGCCATGACCGCATCTTCAAGGCGCAGCGTGGCGAGAACGGCATGGGCCGCCAGGCCTATGGCAAGGGCGGCGAAGACCTGACCATCACCGTGCCGGTCGGCACCGTGGTCATCAACGTCGCCACCGATGAAGTCATCGGCGACCTGACCCAACATAACGACCGTCTGCTGGTGGCCCAGGGTGGCCGCGGCGGCCTCGGCAACATGCACTTCAAGAGCTCGACCAACCGCTCGCCGCGCCAGGCGCTGCCGGGCGAGCCGGGCGAAGAGCGCACGCTGAAGCTGGAACTGAAGCTGCTGGCCGACGTCGGCCTGCTGGGCTTCCCCAATGCCGGCAAGAGCACCCTGATCCGTGCCGTTTCGGCGGCGACGCCGAAGGTGGCCGATTACCCGTTCACCACGCTGTACCCGAACCTGGGTGTGGTGAAGGTGGAGAACTACCGCAGCTTCGTGATTGCCGACATTCCCGGCCTGATCGAAGGCGCTGCCGACGGTGCCGGCCTGGGTGCGCAGTTCCTGCGCCACCTGCAGCGCACCCGCCTGCTGCTGCACCTGGTGGATATCTCGCCGATGGAAGGCGGTGTGGAAGGCATTTCCCCGGTCGAGCAGGTGCGCGCGATCGAGCGCGAACTGGAAAAGCACGATCCGGAGCTGCTGCAGAAGCCGCGCTGGCTGGTGCTGAACAAGGCCGACCTGATGTTTGAAGACGAAGCGAAGGCTGCGGCCGAACAGATCGTCGCCGAGCTGGGCTGGAAGGAGCCGTGGTTCCTGGTTTCCGCGCTGGGCCGCGAAGGTACCTTCCCGATCATGAGCCGGATCATGGCCTTCTTCGATCGCCAGAAGGAAGACGAGCTGGAAGCCCGCAACGCGCAGTAATGCTGTTGTGGTTCCATGCGAAAAACCCGGCTTCGGCCGGGTTTTTCATTTTCCGGTAGTGCCGGCCGCTGGCCGGCATTCCTCGGGGTTGCCG
>NZ_JAWJTG010000080.1:0-7382 GCF_032911605.1 Stenotrophomonas mexicanensis | reverse complement strand
GGTGTCCGCCGCATGGATGCGGCGGCCAAGCCTCCAGGGACGGATTCACGGCGTCTCCCGCGAACCCAACCCGCCCGACCCAGCGCGGCTTTCGCTCTTGCTTCAACGCGACCAAGCCCCCGCCACGAGGGGCTCAGCCGTTCGCCGGAATCACAGTTCCGAACGAATGCGCTCGCGCAGCGCTTCCAGATCCTTGGCAAATGCATCGATACCGGTCGCCAGCTTCTCGGTGGCCATCGGATCGGCCGCCAGGTCGGCCGCGAACTTCGCCGCGTCGATCGGGGTCACGGCCACGCCGTCGGCCGCACCGGCCACCAGCTTGCGCGGCAGCTCGCCGTGGTCGGCGTCCAACTTCTCCAGCAGGTCCGGCGAAATCGTCAGGCGGTCGCAACCGGCCAGCGCTTCGATCTGCGCGGTCGAACGGAACGAGGCGCCCATCACCACCGTCGGCGAACCGCGGCGCTTGAATTCGGCATACACGCCGCGCACGAACTTCACGCCCGGGTCTTCATCGATGTTGGCCGGGGCCTGGCCGTTGGCCACGTACCAGTCCAGGATGCGGCCCACGAACGGCGAGATCAGGAACGCGCCGGCTTCGCTGCAGGCCAGCGCCTGGGTCGGGTTGAAGATCAGGGTCAGGTTGCAGTCGATGCCCTCGGCCTGCAGGATGCGCGCGGCTTCCACGCCTTCCCAGGTCGCGGCGATCTTGATCAGGATCTTCTCGCGCGGCACGCCGGCATCGGCGTACATCTGGATGAACTGGCGGGCCTTGGCCACGGTGGCAGCGGTGTCGTGGGCCTGGTCGGCGTCCACTTCGGTGGACACGCGGCCCGGCACCAGCGTGCTCAGCAGCGCGCCGACGCCGATGGTCAGGCGGTCGGCCACGGCGTGCACCACGGCTTCGCGGTCGCCAGTCTGCTGGCGGCCCCAGGCCAGTTCGCGTTCGATCAGCTCGGCGTAGACCGGCAGGTCCAGCGCCTTCTTCACCAGGGTCGGGTTGGTGGTGCAGTCCACCGGCTGCAGGCGCTTGATCGCCTCGTAGTCACCGGTATCGGCAACGACCACGGACAGTTCGCGCAGCTGGGACAGTTTGGACGGGGTACTCATTACGGCTCCTGGTGCAGGGGGATCGAATCGCGCGCGGTGCGCAGCGGTAATCAGGGGCGGTCGTTGTGGACCGCGGTCACGCGCAGGCGCAGCTTGCGGCCGCCGGGCGCGTTCCAGTCGATGCTCTGGCCGATCGAAAGGCCGAGCAGGGCACTGCCGACCGGGGCCAGCACGGAAACCTTGCCTTCATCGACGTTGGCTTCGCGGGGGAAGACCAGGGTCAGGACGTGCTTCTCGCCCGACACTTCATCTTCGCACTCCACGCGCGAATGCATCATGACGATGCCTTCGGGAATCTGGTCCGGTGCCAGCACGGTGGCACGGTTGAGTTCTTCAGCAAGCGCGAGCGCGGCAGGCGTCTGGCTCAGCGCAGGGGATTCGAGCATGGCGTCCAGGCGGTCCATGTCGAAGGTGGAAACGGTGATCGACGGCGGCAGGCCGCTGGCGGTACTCATGGTGAAGCTCCTTGGTTGAAAGCCATGCAAAAGGCGGCACCTGCTGGCGCCGCCTGTCTGTATTGTGGGGACAAATGCGACCGGAATCGACTCCTGCCGATTCCAGGCCGGTGCTGCGGGGGTTCAGCCGTTCAGCGCGGGGCCGGGCAGGGCGGTCGTGTCGCCGGCGGCGTTGACCGCTTCCAGGGTGAACAGCGCCTGCGGCAGGCGCTTGAACTGATCGGCCAGCTCCATCAGGAAGTCGTTCATGGCCGAGCTGCGGCGCCAGATCATCGCGATGCGGCGGCTGGGGCGGCCTTCGCCGGTGAAGTCGAGCAGGCGGATGTTGTTCGAGCGCGGCACCGGCGGCTGCACCGACAGGCTTGGCAGCAGGGTGATGCCGACGTCGGCGGCGACCATCTGCCGCAGGGTTTCCAGGCTGGTGGCGCGGAACTCGGACTTCTCGTTGGCACCGAACAGGCGGCAGACTTCCAGTGCCTGGTCGCGCAGGCAATGGCCATCTTCCAGCAGCAGCAGCTTCTGCGTGGCCAGCTCCTGCACGTCCAGGTGTTCGCGACGGGCCAGCGGGTGGCGCCCGGATACGGCCAGCAGGAAGGGTTCCTCGAACAGAAACTCGGCATGCAGTTGGTCGTCGATCACCGGCAGGGCCAGCAGTGCAGCGTCGAGCTTGCCTTCGCGCAGGCGGTCCAGCAGCACATCGCTCTTTTCCTCGACCAGCAGCAGTTCCAGCTCCGGGAAGCGATCGCGGATGCGCGGAATTACATGCGGCAGCAGGTACGGGCCCAGGGTCGGGAAGATCCCCAGGCGCACCGTACCGGCTTCCGGATCGCGACTGCGACGTGCCGCTTCCTTCAGCTGTTCCACTTCGGACACGATCACCCGTGCCCGTGCTGCTGCTTCCTGGCCGGCCGGGGTCAGCATCACCTTGCGCGGTGCACGTTCCACCAGCGGCAGGCCCAGTTCTTCTTCCAGCTTGCGGATCTGCGTGGACAGCGTCGGCTGGCTGACGAAGCAGGAGGCGGCAGCCCGGCCGAAATGCTTGTGGTCGGCCAGGGCTACCAGGTACTTCAGATCACGTAGGTTCATCCTTACACCCCAGGGGTAACGGACCGGCTGACGGCGTGGTTACCCGACAGGCAGACAATGTTCCCGGTGATCTGGGAACGGTGGATCAGGCAGCTTCAGCAACGGCACCGCTGCTGTTGCTTACCGACGAGCGAATCAGGTGGTCGAACGCGCTCAATGCGGCGGTCGAACCGGCACCCATGGCAATGATGATCTGCTTGTAGGGTACCGTCGTGCAATCGCCAGCAGCGAACACGCCCGGCAGGTTGGTCTGGCCGCGGTCATCGATGACGACCTCGCCACGCGGCGACAGCGCCACGGTGTCCTTCAGCCACTCGGTGTTGGGCAGCAGGCCGATCTGCACAAAGATGCCTTCCAGCTCGACGCGGTGGGCGTCGCCGCCGACACGGTCCTTGTAGACCAGGCCGGTGACACGGCTGCCGTCGCCCAGCACTTCGGTGGTCTGTGCGCTGGTCAGCACGGTGACGTTGGCCAGGCTGCGCAGTTTCTTCTGCAGCACTTCGTCGGCGCGCAGGCTGGAATCGAACTCCAGCAGGGTTACATGCGACACGATGCCGGCCAGATCGATGGCCGCTTCCACGCCGGAGTTGCCACCGCCGATCACCGCCACGCGCTTGCCCTTGAACAGCGGACCATCGCAGTGCGGGCAGTAGGCCACGCCCTTGTTGCGGTACTGGTCTTCGCCCGGCACGTTCATCTGGCGCCAGCGTGCGCCGGTGGACAGGATCACCGAACGCGACTTCAGCACCGCGCCGTTCTCCAGCTGCACCTGCACCAGGCCGTCTTCACCGGCCGGCACCAGCGCACTGGCGCGCTGCAGGTTCATGATGTCCACCTCGTACTCGCGCACGTGCTGTTCCAGCGCCGTGGCCAGCTTCGGGCCCTCGGTCTCCTTCACCGAGATGAAGTTCTCGATCGCCATGGTGTCCAGCACCTGGCCACCGAAACGTTCGGCGGCGATGCCGGTGCGGATGCCCTTGCGTGCAGCATAGATCGCTGCTGCCGCGCCGGCCGGGCCACCGCCCACCACCAGCACGTCGAAGGCATCCTTGGCGGCGATCTTCTCGGCATCGCGCTTGCTGGCGTTGGTGTCCAGCTTGGCGACGATCTGCTCGAGGGTCATGCGACCCTGGTCGAAGACTTCACCGTTGAGGTACACGGTCGGCACCGACATGATCTCGCGCTTCTCGACTTCGTCCTGGAAAAGGGCGCCGTCGATGGCCACGTGCTGGATGCGCGGGTTGAGTACCGCGGCCAGGTTCAGCGCCTGCACCACGTCCGGGCAGTTCTGGCAGGACAGCGAGAAGTAGGTTTCGAACTTGTATTCACCTTCCAGGTTCTGCACCTGCTCGATCAGCTCGGCGGTGGCCTTGGACGGATGACCGCCCACCTGCAGCAGCGCCAGCACCAGCGAGGTGAACTCGTGGCCCATCGGCAGGCCGGCGAAGGTCAGGTGGATATCCTGGCCCGGGGTGCCCAGGTCGAAGGACGGCACGCGGCCCTGGCCATCGCGCAGCACCTGCAGCGAGATCTTGTCCGACAGGCTGTCCAAGGTCTGCAGCAGTTCCAGCATTTCCTGCGACTTGGCGCCGTCGTCGGCGTGCGCGGTGATCTGGATCGGGCGGGTCACGCGCTCCAGATAGGTCTTCAGCTGCGACTGCAGGTTGGCGTCCAACATCGGGTCATCTCCTGGCTTCAGGCAAACAGGGGGCGTGGCACCGCTGTAGAAGGTAGCGGACCAGCAGGGGGTAGGGGTGAACCCAAGACAGCGACCGTGGAAGGGGCTGGCTGGCCAAGGCGGGCGAGCGTTGGCTGTCTTGGGTTCACCCCCACGCCGGCGGGGGGACCGGCACGGGGATGAAAGGCGCGCCGTGGCGTGGGGCCACGGCAGGCCGGTACCGCTTTAGATCTTGCCGACCAGGTCCAGCGACGGGGTCAGGGTCTTCTCGCCTTCCTTCCACTTGGCCGGGCACACCTGGTTCGGGTTGGCGGCGGTGAACTGGGCAGCCTTCAGCTTGCGCAGGGTTTCGGAGACGTCACGGGCGATCTCGTTGGAGTGGATCTCCAGGGTCTTGATCACGCCTTCCGGGTTGATGATGAAGGTGCCGCGCAGGGCCAGGCCTTCTTCCGGAATGTGCACGCCGAAGGCGTTGGTCAGCTGGTGGGTCGGGTCGCCGACCAGCGGGAACTGGGCCTTGCCGACGGCCGGCGAGGTTTCGTGCCACACCTTGTGCGAGAAGTGGGTGTCGGTGGTGACGATATAGACCTCGGCGCCGGCCTTCTTGAACTCGGCGTAATGGTCAGCGGCGTCTTCGATCTCGGTCGGGCAGTTGAAGGTGAAGGCGGCCGGCATGAAGATCAGGACCGACCACTGGCCCTTCAGGGTGCTGTCGGAAACCTTGATGAACTCGCCATTCAGGTAAGCATTGGCTTCGAACGGCTGGATCTGGGTGTTGATCAGGGACATCGTTTTTCCTCTGGGTGAAGGGGAGTGGGTGAATCGACAGGACCTAGAGTACCGACTCGCTATCGATAAGAACAATCCATTGATTGCATCTATTTGATAGATGAAGTCTATCAAAATGCACTGAGCAGGCACTGAACCCGGACGCTTTCATCCTGCAACTGCCTGTGTGACAAGGAAAATCTTCCGGAACGGCTGAATAGGGCCAATAGTCCCTCCTTATCCCCTCGGGTAGAACCTGAACGGATTGCAGCCTTTTGTAGAGTCGAGCCATGCTCGACTGCGGACCTGTGGATGTGTAGCTCGACTGCGCCAGAAGCAGCCGAGCATGGGCTCCGCTCTACAATTGCGGCATGTTTTCCCAAACCGAACCCTCCCTGCGCCAAATCGTGGCCGAGGCCAGTGCCCGCCTCGGCGGCGTCGAGGCCCGCCACGAGGCCGAACTGCTGCTGCTGCATGTGCTGGAGCGCCCGCGCAGCTGGCTGTTCGCGCATGCCACCGATCCGCTGGCCGCCGCCGACCAGGCCACCTTCGAAGCGTTGCTGGCCCGCCGCGTGGCCGGCGAGCCGGTGGCCTACCTGACCGGCCGCCGCGGTTTCTGGACGCTGGACCTGGAGGTCGACCCGGCCACGCTGATCCCGCGTCCGGAAACCGAACTGCTGGTCGAGCTGGCGCTGGAGCGCCTGCCGCAGGACCAGGCGCTGCAGCTGGTTGACCTGGGCACCGGCAGCGGTGCGATTGCACTTGCACTGGCCAGCGAACGGCCCCAAGCGCAGGTGCTGGCCACCGATGCCAGCCCGGGCGCGCTGGCCGTGGCCGCGCGCAATGCTGCGCGCCATGAACTGCGCAACGTCCGCTTCGCCGAGGGCGGGCACGACTGGTATGCGCCACTGCAGGGTGCACGCTTCGACCTGATTGCCAGCAACCCGCCATACATCGCCAGCGACGACCCGCATCTGGAGCAGGGCGACCTGCGTTTTGAACCGGCTACCGCGCTGGCCTCCGGCGTGGATGGCCTGGATGACATCCGTCGCATCGTAGACGGTGGCCAGGCCCACCTGCTGCCCGGCGGTTGGCTGCTGATCGAGCACGGTTGGGACCAGGGCGCGGCAATCCGCGCGCTGTTCGACGCCGCGGGTTTTGCGGAGGTGCAGACCGTGCAGGACCTGGAGCAGCGCGACCGCATCACCCTGGGCCGGCGTCCGGCCTAGAATGGAGGTTCTCCTGCCCCGGCAGGGCATCACCCTGGAGCTGCAAGCATGCGTACGCTGTACCCCGCCATCACCCCCTACGACGTCGGCACCCTGAAGGTCGACGACCGCCACACGCTGTACTTCGAACAGTGCGGCAACCCGGATGGCAAGCCGGTGGTGATGCTGCACGGTGGCCCGGGCGGTGGTTGCAGCGACAAGATGCGCCAGTTCCACGACCCGTCCAAGTACCGCATCATCCTGTTCGACCAGCGCGGTGCCGGCCGTTCCACCCCGCACGCGGACCTGGTGGACAACACCACCTGGGACCTCGTCGCCGATATCGAGAAGCTGCGCGAGCACCTCAAGGTTGATCGCTGGCAGGTGTTCGGCGGCAGCTGGGGTTCGACCCTGGCACTGGCCTATGCCGAAACCCACCCGCAGCGCGTGACCGAACTGGTCCTGCGCGGCATCTTCATGCTGCGTCGCTGGGAACTGGAATGGTTCTACCAGGAAGGCGCCAACCGCTTGTTCCCGGATGCATGGGAGCACTACCTCAAGCCGATTCCGTCGGTGGAGCGTCATGACCTGATCTCGGCCTTCCACCGCCGCCTGACCAGCGAAGACGAAACCACCCGCCTGGAAGCGGCCAAAGCCTGGGCGGTGTGGGAAGGCGCGACCAGCTTCCTGCACGTCGACGACGACTTCATCAACAGCCACGAAGACCCGCACTTCGCGCTGGCCTTCGCGCGCATCGAGAACCATTACTTCGTCAACGGCGGCTTCTTCGAGGTGGAAGACCAGCTGCTGCGCGACGCACACCGCATCGCTGACATTCCCGGCGTGATCGTGCACGGCCGCTACGACGTGGTCTGCCCGCTGGCCAACGCCTGGGACCTGACCAAGGTGTGGCCGAAGGCGAAGCTGGAAATCACGCCGGCCTCGGGCCACTCGGCGTTCGAAGCCGAGAACGTGGACGCACTGGTGCGCGCCACCGACAGTTTTGCTTGAGGCAAAACTATCCACGCATTCCACCTTATCCCCGCGCCTGTCGGCGCGCCCCCTTGAACAACAAGGGGG
>NZ_JAWJTG010000079.1:0-7766 GCF_032911605.1 Stenotrophomonas mexicanensis | reverse complement strand
GCTCTGGTAGTTGCCAACCTCGGTTGGCATTGACTGCTCTGGTAGTTGCCAACCTTGGTTGGCACTGGCCTACCTGAAACCAAGCCATTCCCCGATGTTCACTGGAAGCAGGCCCATCCATGCTTGCTCCATGCAGAACACACGTCTCCTGCTCGGTCGTCGCTCCAGCGTCGGCCTCAGCTATATCCTCACCACAGTCGTCCATGACCGCGCACCGCTCTTCACCAACGCCGCAGTGGCCGCCTTGGCAGTGCGCGAATTCCAGCGACTTGATCAGGAAGGCTTCACCCGCTCGATTGCCTACGTGGTCATGCCCGACCACATTCACTGGCTGGTCGAACTGCGCGCCGGGTCACTGGAAACCGTCATGAAGCGTTTCAAGTCGCGCACAGCCCAGCAGGCAAACCGGCTGCTGGGGCGAGTCGGGCGCTTCTGGCAGGCCTGCTATCACGATCATGCGATCCGCTCGGACGAATCGTTGCACCGACATGCGATGTACCTGATGGGAAATCCGATCAGGGCCGGGCTGACGTCGCGGTTGGGGCAATATCCCCATGCATGGTGCGAATGGGAGCTTGGGGCATCATGTGATCTACCCGATGACATGAGCTCCGGTGGATAGTGCCAACCAAGGTTGGCATCTACCAAAGCGGTGCGCGGACAAGCCGATCGGTGAGTGTGCCAACCAAGGTTGGCACCCACCACAACAGCAGTACCAACCAAGGTTGGCACCCACCACACCAGCAGTGTCAACCAAGGTTGACACCCACCAGAGCGGCGATCAGCCCAGCAGCGTTTCCAGCACGGCCATGCGCACGGCGACGCCGTTGGCGACCTGGCGCAGCACCCACGACTGCGGGCCGTCGGCCACCTCGTCGGTCACTTCCACGCCGCGGTTGATCGGGCCTGGATGCAGCACCGCGGCATCCTTGCCGGCGCGGGCCAGGCGTTCGTTGGTCAGGCCGTACTGCGCGTGGTACTGCTCCAGCGACGGCACCAGGCCTTCTTCCATGCGCTCGCGCTGCAGGCGCAGCATCATCAGCGCGTCGACGCCTTCCAGCATCGCGTCGAAATCATCACCGACCACGCAGCCCTTCAGGGTCTCGTCGTCCGGCAGCAGCGACTGCGGGCCACACACGCGGATCTCGCCCACGCCGAGCGTACGCAGCGCATGCAGGTCGGTGCGGGCCACGCGCGAGTGCTTCACGTCGCCGACGATCACCACTTTCATCTTCGAGAAATCCGGGCCCTTGGCCTGGCGCAGGGTCAGCATGTCCAGCAGGCCCTGGGTCGGGTGCGCGCTGCGCCCGTCACCGGCGTTGATCAGTGCAGTGCCCTCACCCGCTGCCTCGGCCAGTGCGGCCACGGCGCCATCATCGGGGTGGCGCACCACGAAGCCGCGCACGCCCATCGCCTCCAGGTTGCGCAGCGTGTCGCAGGCGGTTTCGCCCTTGCGCGTGGACGAGGTCGATGCATCGAAGTTCAGTACGTCGGCGCCCAAGCGCTGCGCGGCCAGCTGGAACGAGCTGCGGGTGCGTGTGGACGGTTCGAAGAACAGCGTGCACACCGCCGAACCGGCCAGCACGTGGCGCTTGTTGCCGACACGACCGACCGCGGCGTCGCGGATCTGCCCTGCCCGGTCAAGCAGCTGCAGCAGGGTGTCGCGCGGAAGGCCTTCGAGGGTCAGCAGGTGGCGCAGGCGGCCGGAGGCATCGAGTTGCTGGGCGGTCATGGCGGTGTCGGGCAGTCAGGGAATGGGGGTGGCGTCGTCCGGCGACGACAGCCAACGGTCGATGATCACCGCCGCGGCAACGGCATCGAGGGCGGCCGCATCACGGCGGCGCTTGCGCCCTTCGGCGCGCTCGACGGCGAAGCGGCGGGCGGCCTCGACCGAGCTGGAACGCTCGTCGATCATCACCACCGGCAGCTTGAAACGTTCCCGCAGCTGGCGGGCAAAGCCCTGCGCGCGCTTGCGGTTGGGCTGGTCCTGGCCGTCCAGGGTCAGCGGGTCGCCGACCACCAGGCCGTCGGGCTTCCATTCCTTGAGCAGGCGTTCGATCGCGGTCCAGTCCGGGCCGTTGCCATGCACATCGACCACCGCCACCGCGCGCGCATGCGCAGCGAAGGCACTGCCGATGGCCACGCCGATGCGGCGCGAGCCGACATCGAACCCCAGAACGGTGCCATCACGGCGGATTGCCGGGGCAGCAGAATCCGGCGCGGGCGTGATGGGCTCAGACATGGCCGCTGTAGTCGGTCAGCCGGAACAGGTCCACACCGATACGCGAGGCTGCACCCTGCCAGCGCTGCTCCAGCGGCAGCTGGAACACCAGCTCGGCGTCGGCCGGTACGGTCAGCCAGCTGTTCTCGGACAGCTCGCTTTCCAGCTGCCCCGCGCCCCAGCCCGCACAGCCCAGCGTGACCACGGCATTGGCCGGGCCTTCGCCACGTGCCATCGCTTCGAGGATGTCGCGCGAGGTGGTCAGGTACAGGCCTTCACCCACGATCAGGCTGGAATCCCATGCGCGTGCGTCGTCATGGATGACGAAGCCACGTTCGGGATGCACCGGGCCACCGTTGAGCACCATGCGCGCCTGGAGGTCGCCATCACCGGTGGTGATGTCCATCTGAGCCAGCACTTCGCCCAGCGTGTATTCGGAAGGCTGGTTGACCAGCACACCCATCGCACCGTTCTCGTCGTGCTGGCAGATCAGCGCAACGCTGCGGGCGAATGTCGCGTCGAGCAGCGACGGCAGCGCGACGAGCAGGTGATCGGCAAGGGAAGTCGGCGTTACAGGCATGCCCCCATTCTACCTGCTGGGGGCGGGATGGTCGCGCGATGGCGCCGAACCGCGATGGGCTAGGATGGTGCTTTGCCATGGAAGGTCATCGATGCAGTCTTCATCGCCCCTGACCCTGCCGGCACGCAGCGCCATCGTCCTGATCGCGCTGCTGCAGGGCCTGATGCTGTATGCCGCGCAGGAGCTGTCCGATGCGTGGCCGTTCCGCGATATCGGCTGGCGCTACTGCTGGTATGCCTGGGTGCTGGCCATTCCCAGCGCGGTGGCGCTGAGCCTGGTCGAGCTGGGCCAGCGCCGCCTGTGGCTGCAGGCCGCGCTCGGCTCGGCGGTGGTGCTGGCGCTGGCCGCCTGGATCGGCTGGAACCTCAACGGCGAGACCGCACTGGAATCGGGCGCGCTGCAGTTCCCGCTGACCCTGGGCATGGCCTTAGCAGTGTTCGTGGCCCTGCCCTGGTGGCAGTTCCAGTTGCAGCACGGGCATTGGCGCGCCAGCTACCCGGAGCTGTTCGAGCGCGCCTGGCAGAATGGTTTGACCCTGGCCCTCGCCGCGCTGTTCACCGGGCTGACCTGGCTGCTGCTGTGGCTGTGGGCGGCGCTGTTCCAGCTGCTCGACGTGACCATCTTCCGCGACCTGTTCCGGCAGGACGCGTTCATCGCGCTGGCCACCGGCAGCCTGGCCGGGTTCGGCGTGCTGATCGGGCGCACCCAGCACCGCGCGATCCAGATCACCCGCCAGGTGCTGTTCGCGATCTGCCGCGGGCTGCTGCCGCTGCTCTCGTTCATCGCCGTGCTGTTCGTGCTGAGCCTGCCGCTGACCGGGCTGGAGCCGCTGTGGAAGACCCGCTCGGCCGCCAGCCTGCTGCTGGTGCTGTCGCTGCTGCTGGTGTCATTCACCAATGCGGTCTACCAGCAGGGCGACGACACCGCGCCCTACCCCGTCGTGCTGCGCCGGCTGGTCGAGGCCAGCCTGCTGGCGCTGCCGGTCTATGCGGTGCTGGCGCTGTATGCACTGGGCCTGCGCGTGGTGCAGTACGGCTGGACCCTGGACCGCTTCTGGGCGGTGCTGATCGCGTTGGCCGTGGCCGGCTATGCACTGGGCTACGCGCTGGCGGTAGTGCGCCGGCAGGGCCGCTGGCTGCAGACGCTGGAGCCGGTCAACCGCTGGATGTGTTGGGCGGTGCTGGCACTGGCATTGCTGGGCAACTCGCCGCTGCTGGACCCGGTGCGGCTGACCCTGTCCAGCCAGTTGGCGCGCCTGCGTGCGGACCCGCCAGCGATCACCAGCAGTGACGTCAACGTGCTGCGCTTCGATCTTGGGCGCCGTGGCGTGCAGGCGCTGCGCGAGCTGCAGCGTGATCCGGCCATCACCGCCGATGCCAACGCGCCACAGGTGATCGCTGCCGCGCTGGCACGTACCTCGCGCTGGGACGATGGACAGCGCCTGGACAAGGGTCTGCAGGACGTCGCCGCCCTGCAGCGCGCGCTGAAGCTGGCCAAGGGATCCAGCTCGCCACCGGACGATTGGTGGCAGGCACTGGCCACCCGCGCGATCAATGGCGAATCCTGCGCCCAGAGCGAGCGCGACTGCCTGATCGTGCATCGCGACCTGGATGGCGACGGCAGCACCGAGGTGCTGCTGTGCGAGCTTTACACCCACCGTGGGCCGGACTGCGTGCTGTACGCACGTGGCGGGGATGGCCAGTGGCGCCGGGCCGGTTCGCTGTTCGGCACCGTCAGCGGCCAGGGCGAGGCGATCAACCAGGCCCTGCGTGACGGCAAACTCACGCTTGTGCCACCGCGCTGGCCGATGCTGTCCATCGGCGGGCGCCCCGCGGTGGCCATCGATCCCGAACCCGAATCCAACGAGTCTTCTCCATGAGCGGTTACTGCCTCATCGCCCAGGGCCATCCGGTGCACGACTACTACCACGCCAACGAATACGGCTTCCCGCAGCGTGACGAGCGCGAGCTGTTCGAGCGGCTGGTGCTGGAGATCAACCAGGCCGGGCTGAGCTGGGAGACCATCCTGAAGAAGCGCGAGGGCTTCCGCGCGGCCTATGACGGCTTCGATGTGGATCGGGTTGCAGCCTACGCCGAGCAGGACATCGAACGGCTGCTGTCGGACGCGGGCATCATCCGCAACCGGCTGAAGGTGCTGGCGGCGATCCACAACGCACAGGTGATCCAGCAGCTGCGGGCCAGCCACGGCAGCTTCGCGGCGTGGCTGGACGCGCACCATCCGCGCAGCAAGGCCGACTGGGTGAAGCTGTTCAAGAAGACGTTCCGCTTCACCGGCGGCGAGATCACCGGCGAATTCCTGATGAGCCTGGGCTACCTGCCCGGTGCGCACGCCGAGGACTGCCCGGTGCATGCGCGGCTGCTGACGCTGTCGCCGCCGTGGTTGCAGGCCTCCCGGTAGTGCCGGCCGCTGGCCGGCAGCCTCGGAATGCTGCAGGTGTTGCCGGCCAGCGGCCGGCACTACCGTCGAATCGTCACACGCCCATGTAACGACCCGGGCGGTGGTTGAACATCAGCACCAGGCTGAGCACCACCGCGCCGATCGCCGAGTACAGCACCTTCGACGGCGACAACACGAAGAACGCGGCCACCATCAGGCAGGCGTCGTAGGACATCTGCACCTTGCCCGCGCTCCAGCCGCGGGTGCGCTGCAGGTACACCGCCAGGATGCCGATGCCGCCAAGGCTGGCGCGGTGGCGGATGAAGAACAGGATGCCCAGGCCGGACAACGCACCACCGACGATCGCCGAATACAACGGGTTGATGTGCGAGAAGTCGATCCAGCGCGGCAGCAGGTCGGTCAGTACGCCACAAGCGGTGACCGCGGCGAAGGTCTTCAGGGTGAATTCCCAGCCCATGCGCCGCAGCGCCACCCAGTAGAACGGCAGATTGACCAGCACAAACACCAGGCCGAAGTTCCAACCCATTGAGTAGTGCAGCAGGAAGGCCATGCCGGCCATGCCGCCGATCATCAGCCCCCCCTTGGCGAAGATGGCCAGGCCCAGCGAGGCCACCATCGTGGCCAGCACCATGCCCTGCACATCCTCGGCAATCGAGTGGCGCAGCGCTTTTTCGTCGGCGGTGGTGCCGGCGCTGTCGGGCGGTGGGGTCAGCGGACCAGCGGTGACCAGGTGGCCGTCAGCGTCGTCGCACGGCGCGGAGCCATGGGCGGGAAGGGACATACGGGTGGGGGAACAGCAGGTGGGGAGCGATATTAGACACGATCTGCATGACAGTTGCAGATGAAATCGTTCAGCTGCGCTCGCCCATTCAGGTTATTTCGGAGGCGTCACCGGCAGCACGGCCAGCATGTCCTGGCCATCATCGTCCATGCCGGTCTCGACGAAACCGAAGCTGCCATAGAAGGCTCCCGCCACCGGATTGTGCGGGTTGTAGCAGATCTCGATCTCGACCAGGCCGGGCGTATCCCGGATCTGCGCCAGCGCCAGTTCCAGCGCGCGGCGCCCGATGCCACGCCCCTGCCAGCGCTGATCGACCATGAAGCGCCAGATCGAGATGCGCTGCGGCGTCTCCGGCACCCACATGAAGAACCCGACCGGCTCGCCATCGGCCTGGATGGCACGGGTCTGGTAACCCGGATGGAACGCGGCCTGCACCAGCGACCAGGTGTTGCCGGCGACGAAATCCTGCTGCGCCTCACTGACGTCGAGATCGCACACGGCTTCGTAGTTGTCGACGGTGATCGCGTCCAGCGTGACCTGCATATGGGCGTCCTGCCTCGGAATGAACGCCCAGTCTGCCTGACTCTGGATGCCGTGTGGCCTGATCCCACACGACCGTTCAGCGCAGCGTTGCCTGCCTCATCCCTTCCCGGCCAGATGGTGCGCCACCAGCGCGTTGGCGTGGCCATGGCCCAGCCCATGCTCGCTTTTAAGGAAGCTCACCAGTTCCATGTGCTTCAGCCCAGGCTGCTTCGCCAGCAGCCCGAACCAGTGCGCCACCGGCTGACCGTAGGTCTTCTCGATGGAGGGGAAGTACGAGGCCGGGCCCTTGGGCTTTTCAGTGCTCATGCGGAAGCTCCTTGCGATGGATGTACCGGTACGACGAACCGGGGAGCCGGAAATCGACAGATCCGTTCAATCCGGGAGCCGTATCATCCCGTCATGCCCCGTGAAAACCTCAATGACCTGCAGGCCTTCGTCCACGTTGCCCGCGAAGGCAGCTTCACCAGGGCCGCCGCCCAGCTGGGTGTCTCCCAGTCCGCGCTCAGCCATGCCATGCGCGGCCTGGAAGAGCGCCTCGGCGTGCGCCTGCTGACCCGCACCACCCGCAGCGTGTCCACCACCGAGGCTGGCGCCCGCCTGCTCGATACCCTCGCCCCGCGCTTGGCCGAGATCGAGGACGAACTGGCCGCACTGGCCGAGTACCGCGAGCGACCGGCCGGCACCATCCGCATCAATGCGACCGGCCATGCCGCCGAGTACATCGCCTGGCCGCGGCTGGCGCCATTGCTGCAGCAGTATCCGGACCTGAAGGTGGAACTGGCTGCCGACTACGGGCTGGCCGACATCGTCGCCGAGCGCTACGACATCGGCATCCGCCTCGGCGAACGGCTGGCGCGCGACATGATTGCCGTGCCGGTCAGCCCGCCGCTGCACATGCGCGTGGTCGGTGCGCCCAGCTACTTCCGCCAGCACGTGGTACCGCGGCATCCGAACGACTTGGCCGAGCACAACTGCGTGACCCTGCGGCTGCCCACGCATGGCGGGCTGATGCCGTGGGATTTCGGCCAGGACGGTAACGAACTGAGCGTGCGCGTGACCGGTCAGTGGACCTTCAACACCATGGGCATGACCCGCGCGGCTGCACTGGCCGGCAGCGGGCTGGCCTGGCTGCCGGAAGACCAGGTGCAGCCGATGCTGGACGATGGCCGGGGTTCTACCCCGTTTTCACGGACACTTACAAGAAGGCCGATTCAGGCCATGAG
>NZ_JAWJTG010000078.1:0-7841 GCF_032911605.1 Stenotrophomonas mexicanensis | reverse complement strand
CGTGACCGATGGTGCCGACGTTGACGTGCGGCTTGGTGCGCTCGAACTTACCCTTTGCCATTGTTCTATACCTTGATTGTTCGTAAGTGGTTTCAAGAGAGGCTGAGCGAGGCTCAGCCCTTCTTCATGACGGCTTCGGCGATGTTGGTCGGAGCCGGCTCGTAGTGATCGAATTCCATGGTGAAGGTGGCGCGGCCCTGGGTCTGCGAACGCAGCGCAGTGGCGTAGCCGAACATTTCACCCAGCGGGATCATCGCGTTGATGATCGAAGCGGAGCCGTCACCGGTGGTGTCGGAACCCTGCAGCACGCCGCGACGACGGCTGACGTCGCCCATCACGTCACCCTGGTAATCCTCCGGGGTCACGATCTCGACCTTCATGATCGGCTCCAGCAGCACCGGCTTGGCCTTGGCGAAGCCCTGCTTGAAGGCCATCGACGAAGCCAGCTTGAACGCCATTTCCGAGGAGTCGACGTCGTGGTACGAACCGAACACCAGCTTCACCTTGACGTCCACGACCGGGAAGCCAGCCAGCGGACCGCTGGTGATGGTTTCGCGCAAGCCCTTTTCAACCGACGGAATGAATTCCTTCGGGATCACGCCGCCGGTGATGTCGTTGATGAACAGGAAGTCGTCCTTGATGGCCGGAGCCAGCTTCGGATCGGCACGGTCGGCAGCGGTGATCGGCGACAGTTCGATCACGACGTGACCGTACTGACCCTTACCACCGGACTGCTTGGCGTGCTTGTAGTCCGACTTGACGTCGGCCAGGGTGATGGTTTCGCGGTAGGCCACCTGCGGCGCGCCGACGTTGGCTTCAACGTTGAACTCGCGCTTCAGGCGGTCGACGATGATGTCCAGGTGCAGCTCGCCCATGCCCGAGATGATGGTCTGGCCGGATTCTTCGTCGGTCTTGACGCGGAACGACGGATCTTCCTGCGCCAGACGGCCCAGGGCCAGACCCATCTTTTCCTGGTCCGACTTGGTCTTCGGCTCGACGGCCATCGAGATCACCGGCTCCGGGAACGTCATGCGCTCCAGGATGATCGGGGCGTCCACGGCGCACAGGGTGTCACCGGTGGTGGTGTCCTTCAGACCCACGGCAGCGGCGATGTCACCGGCCAGAACTTCCTTGATTTCCTCGCGGTTGTTCGAGTGCATCTGCAGGATGCGGCCGATGCGCTCCTTCTTGCCCTTCACCGAGTTCAGCACGGTGTCGCCACCGTTCAGGGTGCCCGAGTAGACACGGAAGAAGGTCAGCGCGCCGACGAACGGGTCGGTGATGATCTTGAAGGCCAGCGACGAGAACGGAGCCTTGTCGTCCGACTTGCGGGTCATTTCGACGGTGTCGTCGTCAACGTCCACGCCCTTCACGTCCGGCACGTCGACCGGCGACGGCAGCAGCTGGATCACGCCGTCCAGCATGGCCTGCACGCCCTTGTTCTTGAAGGCCGAGCCGCAGTACATCGGCACGATCTCGGTGGCCAGGGTGCGGGTACGCAGCGCGTTGATGATTTCAGCCTCGGCCAGCTCTTCGCCGCCCAGGTACTTTTCCATCAGCTCTTCGCTGGCTTCGGCAGCGGTCTCGACCATGAACTGGCGAGCCTCTTCAGCCGGGCCCTGCAGCTCGGCCGGGATTTCACCGTATTCGAACTTCATGCCCTGCGAAGCCTCATCCCAATGGATGGCCTTCATCTTCAGCAGGTCGACGACGCCCTTGAAGTTGTCTTCAGCGCCGATCGGCAGCTGCATCGGCACGGCAACCGCGCCCAGCTTGGCCTTCAGCTGGCCGACGACCTTCTGGAAGTTGGCACCGGTGCGGTCCATCTTGTTGACGAACGCGATGCGCGGCACGTGGTACTTGTTGGCCTGGCGCCACACGGTTTCCGACTGCGGCTGCACGCCACCGACGGCGCACAGGACGAAGACGGCACCGTCGAGCACGCGCAGCGAGCGCTCCACTTCGATGGTGAAGTCGACGTGCCCGGGGGTGTCGATGATGTTGAAGCGGTGCTCCGGCAGGGACTTGTCCATGCCCTTCCAGAACGCGGTGGTGGCAGCGGACTGGATCGTGATGCCACGCTCCTGCTCCTGCTCCATCCAGTCCATGGTGGCGGCGCCGTCGTGCACTTCACCGATCTTGTGGCTCTTGCCGGTGTAGAACAGGATGCGCTCGGACGTGGTGGTCTTGCCGGCATCGATGTGAGCCATGATGCCGAAGTTACGGTAACGCTCGATGGGAGTGGAACGGGCCACGGGAGCCTCTCAGATTTCTTGGATTTCGGATGGCCGAACGCCGCCTTTCGGCGGCCTTCGGATTGGCGCAGTCCTTCTGGGACCGCGAGGCAGCACGCACCGAAGTGGTGCTGCCCTGCCTGTTTTACAAGGCCGTCAAACTCACCAGCGGTAGTGGGCGAATGCCTTGTTGGCTTCGGCCATGCGGTGGGTTTCTTCGCGCTTCTTGATGGCGCCGCCACGGTTTTCCGAGGCGTCGATCAGTTCAGCAGCCAGCTTCTTCGGCATGGTGTTCTCACCACGCTTGCGCGCGGAGTCGATCAGCCAGCGCATGGCCAGGGCCATCTTGCGCGACGAACGCACTTCGACCGGCACCTGGTAGGTGGCACCACCGACGCGACGCGACTTGACTTCGACCGCCGGAGCGACGTTGTCCAGAGCCTTCTGCACCAGTTCAATGGCGTTGGCGCTGCTGTTCTTCTCGGTGATCACGTCCATGGCGCCGTACACGATCTTTTCGGCGACGGACTTCTTGCCGCTCTGCATGACCATGTTGATGAAGCGGGCGATGGTTTCGCTTCCGTGCTTCGGATCGGGCAGGACGGAACGCTGCGGAGTATTACCCTTACGCGACATAGTGCTCTCTCCTTATGCCTTCGGACGCTTGGCGCCGTACTTGGAACGGGCCTGGCGACGCTTGGCAACGCCGGCGGCGTCGAGCGAGCCACGAACGGTGTGGTAACGCACACCCGGCAGGTCCTTGACGCGACCGCCGCGGATCAGGACCACGGAGTGCTCCTGCAGGTTGTGGCCTTCACCACCGATGTAGGAAATCACTTCTTCCTGGTTGGTCAGGCGGACCTTGGCAACCTTGCGCAGAGCCGAGTTCGGCTTCTTCGGAGTGGTGGTGTAGACACGGGTGCAGACGCCACGGCGCTGCGGGCACTTGTCGAGCGCCGGCGAGGCACTCTTGTAGGTGGTCGCTTGCCGCGGCTTGCGGACCAGCTGGTTGATCGTCGCCATCAGTAGGTTCTTCTGATTGGTGGCCGGAAAATCCGACCAGAGATGCGGAAATGTTAAAGCAGGCCAAAATTCTGGCCTGCTGAGACAGACGATTGTAGCAACCTGCCAGGAAAGCAGTCAAACGCCTCCTGTCAAGCCCGTTCCTGATCCCGGAACGTTACTGGGGGGCCTCCATGTACCCCGTTCAGGTTGGCCGGGTCGATCGCGGACGATCTCCCCTGCCCTTTCCCAATCCCATCGATGGACCGATGGGGTGGTCCGGCCTAGCGGCCGGACCGGATACCTCATTCTTCGCCCGAGGCCTGTTCAGCTTCGGCTTCAACCACCGGTGCCTCGACCGCAGCCGGGGTGCCGGCCAGAGTCTGCATTTCCGACTCGGTGAGACCGGAAGCACCGCGACGGCGGTTGCTGTGGTACGCCAGGCCGGTACCGGCCGGAATCAGGCGGCCCACGATGACGTTTTCCTTCAGGCCACGCAGGTTGTCCGAGGTGCCGCGGACGGCCGCTTCGGTCAGCACGCGGGTGGTTTCCTGGAACGACGCGGCCGAGATGAACGATTCGGTCGCCAGCGAGGCCTTGGTGATACCCAGCAGGACCGGATCGAAGTGCGCCGGCAGCTCGTTGCGGGTCGACAGGCGCGCATTCTCCTCGATAACGCGCTGACGCTCCACCTGTTCGCCGTTCAGGAACTTGCTGCTGCCCTGGTCGGTGATCTCGACCTTGCGCAGCATCTGGCGGGTGATCACCTCGATGTGCTTGTCGTTGATCTTCACGCCCTGCAGGCGGTACACGTCCTGGATTTCCTTCACCAGGTAGGCCGCCAGCGGTTCGACACCCAGCAGGCGCAGGATGTCCTGCGGGCTCGGCTCGCCGTCCACGATGGTTTCACCCTTGGTGACATGCTCGCCTTCGAACACGATGACCTGGCGGTACTTCGGGATCAGCTCTTCGTGCTCCGAACCATCGGTGTCCTTGATGATCAGGCGCTGCTTGCCCTTGGTGTCCTTGCCGAAGCTGATGATGCCCGAACGCTCGGCCAGCACCGCCGGATCCTTCGGCTTGCGCGCTTCGAACAGATCGGCCACGCGCGGCAGACCACCGGTGATGTCGCGGGTCTTCGACGCTTCCTGCGGGATCTTGGCGACCACGTCACCCACGCCGACGGCAGCGCCATCCTGCAGGTTGACGATCGAGCGCGGCGGCAGCAGGTACTGCGCCGGCAGGTCGGTGCCCGGGATCGACAGGTCGTTGCCCTTGGCGTCGACGATGCGCACGATCGGGCGCAGGTCCTTGGCCTGGGTACCACGACGCTTCGGATCGGTGATTTCGCGCGACGCCAGGCCGGTCAGCTCGTCGGTCTTCTCGATGACGGTGATGCCGTCGACGAAGTCGATGAAGCGGATGAAACCGGCCACTTCCGACACGATCGGGTGGTTATGCGGATCCCAGTTGGCCACGGTCTGGCCAGCCTTGATCGCATCACCGTCCTTGGACGTGATGGTCGCACCGTACGGCAGCTTGTAGCGCTCACGCTCACGGCCGTGGGCATCGAGCACCGAGATTTCGCCCGAGCGCGACACTGCCACCAGCGAGCCATTGGCATGCTCGACGGACTTGAGGTTGCTGAACTTGACCGAGCCGGTGGTCTTGACGGTGATGTTGTCGACCGCAGCAGCTCGCGACGCCGCACCACCGATGTGGAACGTACGCATGGTCAGCTGGGTACCCGGCTCACCGATGGACTGGGCGGCGATGACGCCGACCGCTTCACCGATGTTGACCAGGTGGCCACGGGCCAGATCGCGGCCGTAGCAGCGACCGCAGACACCGAAGGCCGATTCGCACGAGATCGTCGAACGCACCTTGATGCTCTGCACGCCGGCGTCTTCCAGCTTGGCGACCCAGGCTTCGTCCAGCAGGGTGTTGCGGGTGACGATCGGATCTTCGTCGTTGCCCGGCAGGAACACGTCCTCGGCAACCACGCGACCCAGCACGCGATCCTTCAGCGGCTCGACCACGTCGCCGCCTTCCACGATCGGGGTCATGATCAGGCCTTCGGTGGTACCGCAATCCACCTCGGTGATCACCACGTCCTGCGCGACGTCGACCAGACGACGGGTCAGGTAACCCGAGTTCGCGGTCTTCAGCGCGGTATCGGCCAGACCCTTACGGGCACCGTGGGTGGAGTTGAAGTACTCCTGCACGTTCAGGCCTTCACGGAAGTTCGCCTTGATGGGCGTCTCGATGATCGAGCCGTCCGGACGCGCCATCAGGCCACGCATACCGGCCAGCTGACGGATCTGCGCCTGCGAACCACGCGCACCGGAGTCGGCCATGATGTACAGCGAGTTCATCGACTTCTGGTCGATGGTCTCACCCTTGGCATTGACGACCTTTTCGGTACCGATGGTGTCCATCATCGCCTTGGCGATGCGCTCGTTGGTGCGCGACCAGATGTCGACCACCTTGTTGTAGCGCTCGCCGGCGGTGACCAGGCCCGACTGGTACTGCTCCTGGATTTCCAGCACTTCGGCTTCGGCCTCGGTGAGGATGCCCTTCTTCTCGTCCGGGATCAGCATGTCGTCGATGCCGATCGAGACGCCGGCGCGGGTCGCGTAGGCGAAGCCGGTGTACATCAGCTTGTCGGCGAACACGACCGTGTCCTTCAGACCCAGCTGGCGGTAGCTGGAGTTGATCAGGCGGCTGATGTTCTTCTTGGTCAGCTCGGTGTTGGCCAGCGCGAACGGCAGGCCTTCCGGCAGGATTTCAGCCAGCAGGGCGCGACCGATCGTGGTGTCCACGATCGAGGTCTTGTTCTGCTTCACACCGTCTTCGTCGGTCACCACCTCGGTGATGCGGACCTTGACGCGCGCGTGCAGTTCCACCACGCGGTTGTCGTAGGCACGCTTCACTTCGGCGATGTTGGCGAAGGCCATGCCCTCGCCCTTCTTGTTTTCCAGCGAGCGGGTCATGTAGTACAGACCCAGCACGACGTCCTGCGACGGCACGATGATCGGCTCGCCGTTGGCCGGCGACAGGATGTTGTTGGTGGACATCATCAGCGCACGCGCTTCCAGCTGGGCTTCCAGCGAGAGCGGCACGTGGACGGCCATCTGGTCACCGTCGAAGTCGGCGTTGAACGCGGTGCAGACCAGCGGGTGCAGCTGGATGGCCTTGCCTTCGATCAGCACCGGCTCGAACGCCTGGATGCCCAGACGGTGCAGGGTCGGCGCACGGTTCAGCATCACCGGATGCTCGCGGATGACCTCTTCCAGGATGTCCCAGACTTCGGCCTCTTCGCGCTCGACCAGCTTCTTGGCGGCCTTGATGGTGGTGGCCAGGCCACGACGCTGCAGCTTGGCGAAGACGAACGGCTTGAACAGCTCCAGCGCCATCTTCTTCGGCAGGCCGCACTGGTGCAGGCGCAGGTACGGACCGACCACGATGACCGAACGGCCCGAGTAGTCGACGCGCTTGCCCAGCAGGTTCTGGCGGAAACGACCCTGCTTGCCCTTGATCATGTCGGCCAGCGACTTCAGCGGGCGCTTGTTGGTGCCGGTGATGGCACGGCCACGACGGCCGTTGTCCAGCAGCGCATCGACCGATTCCTGCAGCATGCGCTTTTCATTGCGCACGATGATGTCCGGCGCGCTCAGTTCGAGCAGGCGGCGCAGGCGGTTGTTACGGTTGATGACGCGGCGGTACAGGTCGTTCAGGTCGGAGGTCGCGAAGCGGCCGCCATCCAGCGGAACCAGCGGACGCAGGTCCGGCGGCAGCACCGGCAGCACGGTCATGACCATCCACTCCGGACGGTTGCCCGATTCCAGGAAGGCTTCGATCAGCTTGATGCGCTTGGTGAGGCGCTTGAGCTTGGTTTCCGAACCGGTAGCGGCGATTTCCTCGCGCAGGCGGGTCATTTCCGACTGCAGGTCGATGGTGCGCAGCAGTTCGTACACGGCCTCGGCGCCCATCGCGGCGTCGAAGTCGTCACCGTGCTCCTGGCGGGCCTGCAGGTACTGTTCTTCGGTCAGCAGCTGGCGGCGCTCCAGGGCGGTCAGGCCCGGCTCGGTCACTACGTAGGCTTCGAAGTACAGCACGCGCTCGATGTCGCGCAGGGTCATGTCCAGCATCAGGCCGATGCGCGACGGCAGCGACTTCAGGAACCAGATGTGCGCGACCGGCGAAGCCAGGTCGATGTGGCCCATGCGCTCGCGACGCACCTTGGCCAGGGTCACTTCGGTGCCGCACTTTTCGCAGACCACGCCGCGGTGCTTCATGCGCTTGTACTTGCCGCACAGGCACTCGTAGTCCTTCACCGGGCCGAAGATGGCGGCGCAGAACAGGCCGTCGCGTTCCGGCTTGAAGGTACGGTAGTTGATGGTTTCCGGCTTCTTCACTTCGCCGAAGGACCACGAACGGATCAGGTCCGGCGAGGCCAGCGCGATCTTGATCGCGTCGAAGTCCAGCGTCTGGCGCTGCTGGTTGAAGAGGTTGAGCAGGTCTTTCATGGTGTTCTCCAGAAGGAGGAATGCTGTGTCGATGGGCTTTCAGTTGACTGCCAGCGGGGGGGGGGGGGGGGGGGGG
>NZ_JAWJTG010000077.1:0-8045 GCF_032911605.1 Stenotrophomonas mexicanensis | reverse complement strand
CGCCCGGCCAAGGCGGGGCGTCTTCATTTCTGCTTGATGCTATGCCAGGCCGGAGTGCGGCGGCAGCATCGCGTCAGAACATGCCTTCGAAGGGATTCCAGCTGGCTTTGCCCTTCACCTGCTCCAGGTAGTAGCTGTAGTTGGTGCTGGCGGCAACCAGGAAGTTCATGGCGATGAACAGCGGGCGCGCGATGATGTCCGGCAGGAACAGGGACACGATGCCCAGCACGAGGCCGATGCCGATCACCACCAGCGCCTTGCGCCACATGCCCAGAATGAACAGGTAGATGAAGCCGAAGAAGAAGGCGAAGAAGTTGATGTTGATCTTGAGGCGGTCGCCGAAGGACAGCGCCTTCCAGGCTTCCTTGAAGCGCGGCTCCTTCGGAGCGCCGTGCTGCTGGAAGAAATTGAAGCGGAACTGCCACTTCGGGCTGAAGCGGGAGAGGTCGACGGCGTTCATTGACGATTACGTCCTTGTAGGAAAACGGTTACATGATACGAGGCCTACGGTTCAGGAAACTACCCTCAACCGTCAAAAATGTGACGCGCCCGGCATGTGCAGGCCTGCGGCGGGGCGCCGCACCGTCACCCATCCGCCTTGTTTTTAGGATAGGGTGCGCAGTTCCGCTGCCGCCCCAGCTGAACCCGGGCGGCGGCGGGATGTCCATGGAGGTTGCATGACCACACCTGCTATACCGGAAAACGCACCGGGACCGGTGCTCCTGCCGACACCTGAAGTGGTGCAGGCACAACAACTGCTCGCACGCCAGCAACTGGCGGTAGCGATGGACCGTGCACGCACGGCCGCTACGCAGAACGCGGCCGCGGCCGCGCTGGAAAGCGAGTAATCCGCAACACCGCCGATCGCGCTGGCGTGCTGCCAGCGCGATCGCGGCGCGCGCCGCCGGTCAGAACCGCGCCGTCATGCTCATGAAGTAGCTGCGCCCGGCCACGAAGTAGTCGGTGGAGCCTTCGGCATACAGCTTCTTGTCGGCCAGGTTGCTGACACCGCCGCGCAGGGTCAGTACCTCGTTGACGTTCCAGGCAGCGGTCAGGTCATACAGGGTGTAGGCCTTGAGGAAGGTCGTTGCGGTACCGGTCTGCTTGCCGGTGTATTGCGCCGACAGGCTGCTGGAAAACACCGTGTTGGGCGTCCAGTCCAGCGACGAATAGCCGGAAAACTCCGGCGTATCGATCAGATTCCTGCCGGTGGTCAGGTTCTTGGCTTCCTTCATCCAGGTGGCCGAGGTGCGCCAGCGCCACTGCTCGCCAAAGCGGACATTGAAGTTGCCTTCCATGCCACTGGTGCGCGCGCGCTGCACGTTGCTCATGCGCGTCCACCAGATGCCGTTGAACTTGCCCAGGGGCGCGTACTCGATCTTGTTCTTGAAGTCGGTATGGAAGTAGGTCAGGCCGGCATCGAACAGGTCATTGTCGAAGCTGATGCCGATCTCTCGGTTGGTGCTGGTTTCCGGGTCCAGGTCCGGGTTGCCGGCCATGTAGCAGCCACCGCGGGTATAGCCCAGCGGGATCAGCGAGGTGCAGCCGCGGCCGCCGGACTGGGTGGCCGCGCTGGGCGAATTCTCGGTCAGGCTGGGCGCGCGGAAGCCCTTGGAGACGCCACCGCGGATCGTCCACTGTTCGGCCGGGTGCCAGACCAGGTACGCACGCGGGCTGACGTGGCTGCCGAACTTCTCATGGTGGTCAAGGCGTGCGCCCAGGGTCAGCGCCAGCGTGCGGTGCAGCTTCAGTTCGTCCTCAACGAACAGTGCCCAGGTATCCACTTCCAGGTTGGAGCCGCTGACGGCATTGCCGGCATAGTCGATCGGCGCGCGGCCGATGGTATCGGTATTGGTCAGTTCCTGGCGCTTCCACTGGCCACCGACGGCGAACTGGTGTTCAACGCCCAGGGTGAACGGCGTGGTCAGGCTGCCTTCGATGATCGTATCGGTCGCCTCGGAGCGGCCGGTGGCACCGATGTCGTTCTTGTACTCGGTCCAGTAGGCGCTGAGCTTCGAGTTGCCGAAGCTCCACTTGCCATCGTGGTTGAGTGCCAGCGAGCTGCGCTTGAGTTCGCTGGCACCCCAGGCGCCTTCGTCCTGCTTTTCCAGCGATGCGTCGATGAAGGCCTGCTGCACGCCGTGGCCGGCTTCCAGCGACAGTTCCTGCGCATCGCTTAGCTTCCACTGCAGCAGCGCGTCGACATTGCGGTCCTTCTCGCCGGCGTAGGCATTGCCATAGACACCACCGTTGGAGCGGTCCGAGTCGCGGCGCATGCTGTTGGCACCGATGCGCAGGCCGAAGCGCTCGCCGAGCGGGCCGGAGAACGTCGCACCGATCTGCTGGGTATCACCGCGCTTGCCATCACCCGGGCGGGTATAGCTGTGGGTGGCGCTGCCGTTCCAGTCATCACCGATGCGCTTGGTGATGATGTTGATCACGCCGCCCATGGCGTCGGAGCCGTACAGCGACGACATTGGTCCGCGCACCACCTCGATGCGTTCGATCTGGTCGGGCGAGATCCAGTTCAGATCCTGGCGGCCGAGGTCGGGACGGTAGTTGGTCGAGGCCGAGCTGCCCATGCGCTTGCCGTCCACCAGCACCAGCGTGTAATTGGACGGCATGCCACGCAGCTTGATCTTGGACTGCTCGCCGACCGCGCTGAGGCCACCGGTCACGCCCGGCACGCGGCTGAGCAGGGTGGCCAGGTCGTGCACGGGCTGGCGCTCGATGTCCTCACGGCTGATCACGCTGATGCTGGCCGGTGCATCCTTGATCCATTGCTGGTTGCCCGAGGCGGTGACCACCACGGTATCCAGATCCTTGGTGGAGGCATCGGCGCTGGCCTCTGCGGCGGCCAGGCCGGGCAGGGCCAGCAGGCAGGCGGTGGCCAGAGCGCAGGCCAGGCGGGTGCGCGGCAGGCGCGCGGAAGGGGTACGGAACGACAGGGACATGACGGCTTCCATCGGAGGAGGGGGACCCGGTGGAAGCAGCAGGCGCACGCAGACAGCAGGCAGCCCCCTTCCATGGGTCGTTGGGCGCTGGGTTGGAACCGGCGCAGCTGGGTGGGTCTCGGCCGTGCGGAAGACGGTGACCTGCCTGGTTAATGAAATGATAACCGTTCGCGTTTGTTACGATCCAGTACCTGGGGCGACCAAGTGACATCCGTTCCCCTGCCCCGGCACTCGCCTGCTGTTTGCTGAATGGGGATAAATCCCGGCGTAGACCTTCGCACTCGGCTTACATCCGGCGCCCTAGACTGAGCCGCATTTTCGATTCCGCCCCGTTGGAGATCGTGTGGGTTCCGGTAGTGACAGACAGCGACTGCGTGGCGTGACGCCGACGCAGCCAGGACAAGTGCGGGCGCCGGGAAAGCGCGCCGGGAACCTTGGTGCATGCAGCCCGGCAGGGATGGCCGGCCGTGCCGACTGCGCGGAGTAGGCGGCAATGGAGGTGCAGACCATCCATGCGGAAGCAGATACGTCCCGGCTTGATGCCGGCTGGACGCTGCTGCCGGCCGAATCGCCGTTGCAGATGCCCGAGCAGACCCTGCGCGAAGGCCAACTGAAGGTTCGCCGCCACCGCACCTCGCCGCGGCTGATCGGCCTGCGCCGGTTCTATATCTTCGGCGGCACGCTGGCGATGACCGCCATCGCTACCCGGATGATGTGGCGGGTGCTGTCGGCCAATGGCATCAGCGTGCTCGAGGCCTGCCTGCTGGTGCTGTTTGTCGGCCTGTTCGCCTGGATCGCGCTGTCTTTCGCCAGCGCCGTGGCCGGCTTCCTGACTGCCGTGTTCGACCGGGGGTATCGCCTCGGCATCGACCCGGACAAGCCACTGCCGACGGTGCACAGCCGCACCGCGCTGCTGATGCCGACCTACAACGAAGATCCGCGCCGGCTGCTGGCCGGCCTGCAGGCGATCTACGAGTCGGTGGCCGCCACCGGCCAGCTCGACCGGTTCGACTTCTTCGTGCTCAGTGATACCCGGCGCGAAGACATCGCGCGGGCCGAGGAGCAGGTGTTCGCCGAACTGCGCGAGCGCGTGCCCGATGGCCAGGCGCGGCTGTTCTACCGCCGCCGTGGCGACAACAGCGGGCGCAAGGCCGGCAACATCGCCGACTGGGTCCGCCGCTTCGGCGGTGCCTACCCGCAGATGCTGATCCTGGACGCCGACAGCCTGATGACCGGCGACAGCATCGTGCGCCTGGTCGCGGGCATGGAGCACAACGCCGACGTCGGCCTGATCCAGACCCTGCCGTCGGTGATCGGCGGGCGCACCCTGTTCGCGCGCATGCAGCAGTTCGGCGGCCGTGTGTACGGTCCGGTGATCGCCCGTGGCGTGGCCTGGTGGCACGGTGCCGAGAGCAATTATTGGGGCCACAACGCCATCATCCGCACCCGCGCCTTCGCCGATCAGGCCGGGCTGCCGGCGCTGCCGGGGCGCAAGCCGTTCGGTGGCCACGTGCTCAGCCATGACTTCGTCGAAGCGGCGCTGATGCGTCGTGGCGGCTGGGCCGCGCACATGGTGCCGTACCTGGGCGGCAGCTATGAAGAAGGTCCGCCGACCCTGACCGACCTGCTGGTGCGCGACCGCCGCTGGTGCCAGGGCAACCTGCAGCACGGCAAGGTGGTCGGCAGCCGTGGCCTGCACTGGATCAGCCGCATGCACATGCTGATCGGCATCGGTCATTACTTCACCGCGCCGATGTGGGCGATGCTGATGCTGATCGGCATCGCCATCCCGCTGTTCCAGGAAGGCATCGATTTCAACGCGCTGCTGCACCTGTCGCCCAGCGTGTACTGGCGGGCCCAGGACGAGGAACAGGTGGTGCGCCTGTTCGCGGCGACCATGGCGGTGCTGCTGCTGCCCAAGGTGCTGGGTTACCTGGCGATGCTGCTGGACCCGGTCGACCGCCGCGGGTGTGGCGGTGCCCTGCGCGCGTTCGTCTCGATGCTGGTGGAAACCGTATTGGCCGCGCTGATGGCGCCGGTGGTGATGTACGTGCAGTCGCGCGGCGTGGCCGAAGTGCTGTCCGGCCGCGATTCGGGGTGGGACGCGCAGCAGCGTGACGATGGTGGCATTTCGTGGCTGGCGCTGATCCGAGGCTACGGTGGGCTGGGGGTGTTCGGCGCCTTCATGGGCATGCTGGCCTGGGCGGTGTCGCCATCGCTGGCCGCGTGGATGGCGCCGGTGGTGATCGGCATGGTGCTGGCGGTACCGGTGGTGGCACTGACGTCTTCGCGTGGCCCCGGCGCCTTCCTGCACCGGCTTGGCCTGCTTGATATCCCCGAGGAGAACATCCCGCCGCCGGTGCTGGTACGTGCCGCGCAGCTGCGCCGGGAAGCGGCCGAACAACCGCCGCTGTACTGATCGTCCCGCGGCAGCGGCATAATGCGGCTCGAACTTGAAGGAGCCGCATCATGCTGCAAACGGTGGAACAGGAGACCGGCGCCTCGCCGCAGTGGTCGGTGATCTGGCTGCACGGCCTCGGTGCCGATGGCCACGACTTCGCGCCGATCGTGCCGGAGCTGGTGCGTCCGCATTGGCCGGCGCTGCGCTTCGTGTTCCCGCATGCACCGGTGCGGCCGATCACGATCAACAACGGCGTGCCGATGCGCGGCTGGTACGACATCGTCGGCATGGATTTCCGTTCGCGCGCCGACATGGTGGGCGTGCAGGAATCGGTGGTGCAGCTGGATGCGCTGATCGCGCGCGAGATCGAGCGTGGCATCGCGCCGGAGAAGATCTTCCTGGCCGGTTTCTCGCAGGGGGGCGCGATCATCCTGACCGCCGCGCTGTCACGCACTGCGCCGCTGGCCGGCCTGATCGCGCTGTCCACCTACCTGCCCGAAGCCGACGGCGCAAAGCGCGCTGAAGGCGCCGTGCAGGTGCCGGTGTTCATGGCCCATGGCAGCAGCGATCCGGTGATTCCGCAGGCGGTGGCCGCACACAGTGCGCAGGCACTGCAGGCGCTGGGCCTGGAGGTGGAATGGCACAGTTACCCGATGGCCCACCAGGTCTGCGCCGAAGAGATCCAGGCGCTCGGTGACTGGTTGCAGGAACGCCTGGGCGCTGCCTGACCCATGCCGCCGGCCAGCGCCCCGCCCTGGATGCCGGAACTGTGCCGCCTGCCGCGGCTGGCGGCGATGCTCGGCCTGGCCGAACTGGTGGTGGTGGTGCTGGCCCTGGCCCCGGATGGCAGCCGCCACTGGACCGTGGGAGAACTGCTGTCGGCCAGTGGTTTCGCGTTGTGGCTGGCGCTGGCCGTAACGGCCAGCCTGTGCCTGCTGCGGAACGCGTTGTCGAGGTTGCCACAGGTTCTGGGGGCGGTCTCGGCCATCGCACTGGCGACGCTGATCGCGGTGGTCTGCGCGGGCATCGTGCATGCCCTGTACGCGGTGCTTGGCGACAACTTCGCCCGCGGCATCAGCTTCTGGCGCTTCACGCTGGGCAGCGCGGCGACGACGGCGCTGATCACTGCCTTGGCCCTGCGCTACTTCTATGTGAGTGATCGCTGGGCCGCGCAGGTACAGGCCAACGCACGCGCACAGGCCGATGCCCTGCAGGCGCGGATCCGCCCGCACTTCCTGTTCAACAGCATGAACCTGATCGCCAGCCTGCTGCATCGCGACCCGGTCGTGGCCGAGCGTGCGGTGCTGGACCTGTCCGATCTGTTCCGTGCCGCGCTGGGGGCGGGCGAGGGTGATTCCACCCTGCGTGACGAATGCGAGCTGGCCGAGCGCTACCTGTCGATCGAATCACTGCGCCTGGGCGAGCGCCTGCAGGTGCGCTGGCAGCGCGACGAACCGCTGCCCTGGGATCTTCCCCTGCCTCGCCTGGTACTGCAGCCGCTGGTGGAGAACGCCGTGCTGCATGGCATCTCGCGGCTGCCCGAGGGTGGCACCATCGAGTTGCAGCTGATGCGCGAGGGTAATGAACTGCAGATCTGCGTGCGCAATCCGGCGCCCGACCCGCAGGCCCCCGGGCTGGCCCTGGCGCGCGGTGCCGGCCATGCCCAGCACAGCATCGGCCATCGGCTGGCCTGGCGCTTCGGCAGCGCCGCGCGGATGACGGCTGGCTGGAGCGAGGGCTACTATGCCTGCCAGGTGACAGTGCCGATCCAGTGAGGGAGCGATCGTGAGGGTAGTCATCGCCGATGACGAACCGCTGGCGCGTGAGCGCCTGCGCAGCCTGTTGGCCGCGCAGGACGGCGTGGATGTGGTGGCCGAGGCCGGCAACGGCGAGCAGGCCCTGCACGCGTGCGCGGAGCTGCAGCCGGACCTGGTCCTGCTGGATATCGCTATGCCCGGGCTGGATGGCCTGGAAGCCGCCCGCCACCTGGCCAGCTTCGAGCCGCGGCCGGCGGTGGTGTTCTGCACCGCTTACGATGCGCATGCGCTGTCGGCGTTCGAGGCGGCCGCGATTGATTACCTGATGAAGCCGGTACGTGCCGAGCGTCTGGCCGCGGCCATCGCGCGCGCGCGCACGTTCCTGGCCGGCCGCGATGGCCAGCCACAGGACCACCGCGGGCAGCAGGCGCGCAGCATGCTGTGCGCGCGCCTGCGCGGCAGCCTGCGCTTGATTCCGCTGGACGACATCCATTACCTGCAGGCCGAAGAGAAGTACGTGGTGGTGCACCACGCGCGCGGCGAGGACCTGATCGAAGAGTCGCTGAAGTCGCTGGAAGAAGAGTTCGCCAGCCGCTTCATCCGCATCCATCGCAACTGCCTGGTGGCACGCCATGAGCTGGTGGAGCTGCGTCGTGGCACGGGTGGGCAGGTGCAGGCGATGTTGCGCCATGGCAAGCAACCGCTGGAAGTCAGCCGCCGCTGCGTGGCGACGCTGAAGCAGGAACTGCGGCATCTGTGAGTGTTCCGCGCGGCCTGCGGCCGCGACTGCTTACAGATCAACATCAAGATCAACAGCAACAGCAACAGCAACAGCAACAGCAACAGCAACAGCAACAGCGGGTCATGGCTCGGTATTTCTACGTGCTGGGTCGGGCCGGGGTGGGGTGGCGGGACACGCTGCAAGTACATCCC
>NZ_JAWJTG010000076.1:0-8474 GCF_032911605.1 Stenotrophomonas mexicanensis | reverse complement strand
AGCCGCATGGATGCGGCTGCCAAGCCTACAGGGACGTACTTGCGGCGTCCCCGCACTCCGACACCGTCCCGCCAACCCACGGATAGCCCGCTTCTGACGTTGACGTTGATTCTGCAGGTGCAGGGCTGCAAGCCCTGCCGAACCCCTAGAACGGAGTCGCGGACTCGAACGCGAGCGCCTCGCCCGTCACTGGATGGGTGAACCGCAGGCTGCGCGCGTGCAGGTGCACGCGTAGTGCCGGTGCTGCACCGTACAGCACGTCACCGACGATGGGATGACCGAGACTGGCCATGTGCAGGCGCAGCTGATGGCTGCGGCCAGTAACCGGCTCCAACGCCACGCGGGTGCGCTGCGCTTCAACATCACGTGCCATTACGTGCCAACGTGTCAGCGCCGGTTTGCCGCGTTCGTGATCGACCATCTGCTTCGGCCGGTTCGGCCAGTCCACGATCAACGGCAGGTCCACTTCGCCGGCATCGCCTTCAAGCAGCCCCTCCACGATCGCTTCGTAACGCTTGCCAACCTGGCGCTGCTCGAACTGCATCGACAACGCCACCTGCATGTCCTTGCCGCGCGCATGCAGCAGCAGGCCGGAGGTCACCTGGTCCAGGCGATGCACGGTCAACGCATCCGGGTACAGCGCCTGCAGGCGCGCGACCACGCAGTCCTGGTTCTCGGCGCTGCGGCCAGGCACGGACAGCAGGCCGGCCGGCTTCTCGACCACCAGCAGCGCGTCGTCGATGTAATGCAGGTGGATCATCAGTTCCTGTATTCCTCAAACAGCAACGGGGAAGCCTGAGCTTCCCCGTTGCTGCGTACCGACCAACGGTCGGTACCTACCTTCTGGATCGCGTACCGGCCAACGGCCGGCACCTACCTCGATGGAAGACGTACCGGCTCGCGCCGGTACCGCCTGCATCAGCCCAGCAGGTGGGCGACGCCGGCGCGCTCTTCTTCCAGCTCGGCCAGGGTCTTGTCGATGTACTTCTGGCTGAAGTCGTCGATCGGCAGATCCTTGACCAGGGTGTACTTGCCGTTCTCGGTGGTCACGGCGAAGCCGAAGATCACGCCTTCCGGAATGCCGTAGGAACCGTCGGACGGCACGCCCATGGTGACCCACTTGCCGTTGCTGCCCAGCACCCAGTCACGCACATGGTCGATGGCTGCGTTGGCGGCCGAAGCAGCCGAGGACGAGCCACGGGCTTCGATGATCGCCGCGCCGCGCTTGCCGACGGTCGGGATGAAGGTGTTGGCGTTCCACTCCTGGTCGTTGATCGCATCGGCGATCGACGCACCATCGGCGGTGGCGAAACGGTAGTCCGGGTACATGGTCGGGCTGTGGTTGCCCCACACGACCAGCTTCTCCATGCCACCGACCGGCTTGCCAAGCTTGGTCGACAGCTGGCTCAGCGCGCGGTTGTGGTCCAGGCGCAGCATGGCGGTGAAGTTCTCCGGCTTCAGGTCCGGGGCCGACTTCATCGCGATGTAGGCGTTGGTATTGGCCGGGTTGCCGACCACCAGCACCTTCACGTCACGGCTGGCGACCTTGTTCAGCGCCGCGCCCTGGGCGGTGAAGATCTTGGCGTTTTCCAGCAGCAGGTCCTTGCGCTCCATGCCCGGGCCACGCGGACGCGCGCCGACCAGCAGGGCGATGTCGGCGTCCTTGAACGCGACTTCGGCATCATCGGTGCCGACCATGCCGGCCAGCAGCGGGAAGGCGCAGTCTTCCAGCTCCATCATCACGCCCTTCAGGGCGGCCTGGGCCTTGTCGACCGGCAGTTCCAGCAGCTGCAGGATGACCGGCTGGTCCTTGCCCAGCATTTCGCCGGAGGCGATGCGGAACAGCAGGGCATAACCGATCTGGCCGGCGGCGCCGGTCACGGCAACACGAACGGGTGCTTTCATGGGGGTTTCCTCTTGCTTGCAAGCGTTTGATGGGACGCCGCGGGCGTGGCCACGCAGGCCTGGCGGGCGGCGGGGAACAGGGAAACGGCCACCCGAGGGTGGCCGTTTCGAAGGGGGATCAGGCGGCGAGGTGCTTGTTCCACTCCGCGACGCGCTCGGCCTGGGCGGCCAGCACGGCGTCGACGTCGCCTTCCAGGGTGATCGAATGGATCACGTCGCCCTGCTTGACCGAATCGACGATGGCCTGGCCTTCCAGGACCTTGCCGAAGACGGTGTGGCGGCCGTCCAGCCAGTCGGTCTTGATGTGGGTGATGAAGAACTGGCTGCCGTTGGTGTTCGGGCCGGCGTTGGCCATCGACAGCGAGCCGACCTCGTGCTTCACGCCATTCTTCTCGTCTTCGAACTTGTAGCCCGGGCCGCCGGTGCCACGACCCTGCGGGCAGCCGCCCTGGATCATGAAGTCGGCGATCACGCGGTGGAAGATCAGGCCGTCATAGAAACCGTGCTTGACCAGGTTCACGAAGTTGGCCACGGTCAGCGGCGCCTTGTCGGCGAACAGCTCGACCTTGATCGGGCCCTGGGTGGTGTCGAAAGTGGCGATGAGGGACATGAAGATCCTTGATGCAGAGGGGAACGCGTCTAGCCACCTAGTTTACACCTGCCTCGTGGCGGCGGCGGCTTCGACCATGGGCGCAGATCCGGGCTTCAGCCACGGGACGGGGTGCCCCGCGGCGCAGGCCAGGCGGCCTCGACCGGCGCCGCAGCCCCCAGCTGAATGGGCCCCATGACGGGTGTGAAATCCACCTTTTCGCGAATCGTCAAGTTCGACGTATAATGTTGGACTTCTTTTTCCAAATCCGGCGCCGACTGGCCCCCTTTCGTATGTCCATCGAAAATCTTCGCAACATCGCCATCGTCGCCCACGTCGACCATGGCAAGACCACCCTGGTCGACCAGCTGCTGAAGCAGTCCGGCACCCTGTCCGAGCGTACCGTCCTCGCCGAGCGCGTGATGGACAGCAACGACCAGGAAAAGGAACGCGGCATCACCATCCTGGCCAAGAACACCGCCATCACCTGGGAAGACAAGAAGACCGGCATCAAGAACCGGATCAACATCGTCGACACCCCCGGCCACGCCGACTTCGGTGGTGAGGTCGAGCGCGTGCTGTCGATGGTCGACACCGTGCTGATCCTGGTCGATGCGATGGACGGCCCGATGCCGCAGACCCGCTTCGTGACCCAGAAGGCCTTCGCGATGGGCTTCAAGCCGATCGTCGTGGTCAACAAGGTCGACCGTCCGGGCGCCCGTCCGGAATGGGTGATCGACCAGGTCTTCGACCTGTTCGACAAGCTCGGCGCCACCAACGAGCAGCTGGACTTCCCGATCGTCTACGCCTCCGGCCTGAACGGCTATGCCGGCCTGGAAGACACCGTGCGCGACGGCGACATGACCCCGCTGTACGAAGCGATCATGCAGCACGCGCCGCGTCCGGAAGTGGACCCGGAAGGCCCGTTCCAGATGCGCATCAGCCAGCTGGACTACAACAACTTCGTGGGCGTGATCGGCATCGGCCGCATCCAGCGCGGCACCCTGAAGAAGAACATGCAGGTCGCGGTCATCGACCGTGAAGGCAAGAAGCGCAACGGCAAGGTGCTGCAGGTGCTGGGCTTCATGGGCCTGGAGCGCATCGAGCAGGATACCGCCGAGGCCGGCGACATCGTGGCCATCTCCGGCATCCAGGAGCTGACCATCTCCGACACCATCTGCGCCCCGGATACTCCGGAAGCGCTGCCGGCGCTGACCGTCGACGAGCCGACCATCTCGATGACCTTCCAGGTCAACAACTCGCCGTTCGCCGGCAACAAGGACCTGTCCGGTGGCAAGTTCCTGACCAGCCGCCAGATCAAGGACCGCCTGGACCGTGAAAAGGTCCACAACGTGGCCCTGAAGGTCGAGCAGCTGGAAGACGCCGACAAGTTCCTGGTTTCCGGCCGTGGCGAACTGCACCTGTCGGTGCTGATCGAGAACATGCGTCGCGAGGGCTACGAGCTGGCCGTGTCGCGCCCGGAAGTGATCATCAAGGAAATCGACGGCCAGATGATGGAGCCGATCGAGCAGCTGGTGGTGGACATCGAAGAAATCCACCAGGGCGGCGTGATGGAAAAGCTGGGCACCCGCAAGGGCCAGCTGAAGAACATGGAATCGGACGGCAAGGGCCGCGTGCGCCTGGAATACTCGATCCCGGCCCGTGGCCTGATCGGTTTCCAGAACGAGTTCAAGACCCTGACCCAGGGTTCGGGCCTGCTGTTCCACGTGTTCGACCACTACGGTCCGAAGGAACAGGGCGCGATCGCCAAGCGCATCAACGGCGTGATGATCGCCAATGCGCCGGGCACCACGCCGGCCTACTCGCTGGGCCCGCTGCAGGAGCGCGGCAAGCTGTTCGCTGCTGAAGGCGACAACGTGTATGAAGGTCAGCTGGTCGGCATCCACTCCAAGGACAACGACCTGACCGTCAACGCGATCAAGACCAAGCCGCTGACCAACATGCGCGCTTCGGGCAAGGACGATGCGATCCAGCTGACCCCAGCGATCAAGTACTCGCTGGAACAGGCCCTGGACTTCATCGAAGACGACGAGCTGGTCGAGATCACCCCGAAGGAGATCCGTCTGCGCAAGAAGTTCCTGACCGAAAGCGACCGCAAGAAGGCTTCGCGCGGCGGCTGAGCCAGCACCCCGTGAACCTGAGCGGCTACAACCCGGATCCACACCGGCATCCGGGTCTCCATGTCATCGCCCTGCTCGAAGCGAGCAAGGCGATGCTGGCGCTGTTGGCCGCCACCGGGCTGGAAGTGCTCGGGCCGCAGCCGCTACGGCACGGCATCATGGCCCTGATCCGGCGTTTCAGCCTAGATCCGGACCATGGCACCCTGCCCTCGCTGCTGCACATGATCAGCCCCGACGCGGTCCACCTGGCCGCGGCGGGGATGATCGGCTACGGCCTGCTGCACCTGGTCGAAGCCTGGGGCCTGTGGCGAGCCAAGGCCTGGGCCTCCTGGCTGGGCTGCCTGACCGCCGCCCTGTACCTGCCTTTCGACATCTTCGCGATCATCCGCCACCCCGGCTGGCCGTCGTGGACGATCCTGGCGATCAACCTGATCGTGGTCTACGTGCTCGCCCGCGACCTGCGCAAGCGCCACCGCTGAGCACCGGCTACACTGGGGATTGGAGCCGACCAAGCCGCCCCATGCGCCCGTCCTTGCCGCCTCTGCTGACCTGCCTGCTCGCCGCGCTGCCGGCGCTGCTTTCGGCTGGCTGCAGCCCGGCCACGCCCAGCGCGCATGCGGCCGAACCTGCGAGCCGCAACGTGCCGTTCCCGTACGCCGAAACCGATGTCGCCGACCTGCAGGCGCGGATGACCGCCGGGGAACTGGACAGCACCACCCTGACCCAGGCCTACCTGCAGCGCATCGCCGCGCTGGACCGCACCGGGCCGCGCCTGCGCGCGGTGATCGAGCTCAACCCCGATGCCTTGAAGGAAGCCGCCGCGCGCGACCGCGAACGCCGTGACGGCCGCCTGCGCGGCCCGCTGCATGGCATCCCGCTGCTGTTGAAGGACAACATCAACGCCGCGCCGATGGCCACCAGTGCGGGTTCGCTGGCCCTGCAGGGCTTCCGTCCGGACGATGCCTACCTGGTGCGCCGGCTGCGCGATGCCGGTGCGGTGGTGCTGGGCAAGACCAACCTCAGCGAATGGGCCAACTTCCGCGGCAATGCTTCGATCTCCGGCTGGAGCGCGCGTGGCGGCCAGACCCGCAACCCCTATCGCATCAGCCATTCGCCGTGTGGTTCCAGCAGCGGCAGCGCGGTGGCCGTGGCCGCCAACCTGGCCAGCGTGGCGATCGGCACCGAAACCGACGGCAGCATCGTCTGCCCGGCGGCGATCAACGGCGTGGTCGGCCTGAAGCCGACGGTCGGCCTGGTCAGCCGCGACGGCATCATCCCGATCTCCTTCAGCCAGGACACTGCCGGGCCGATGGCACGCAGCGTCGCCGACGCTGCCGCCGTGCTGACCGCGATCGCCGGCCGCGATGATGCCGACCCAGCCACCGCGACTATGCCCGGCCGTGCGGTCTACGACTACACCGCGCGACTGGACCCGCAGGGCCTGCGCGGCAAGCGCATCGGCCTGCTGCAGACACCGCTGCTGAAGTACCGTGGCATGCCGCCACTGATCGAACAGGCGGCGACCGAGCTGCGCCGCGCCGGCGCCGTGGTGGTGCCGGTGGAGCTGCCCAACCAGGGCGCCTGGGCCGAGGCCGAGCGCACGCTGCTGCTGTACGAATTCAAGGCCGGGCTGGAGCGCTATTTCAGCACCCACCGCGCACCATTGCGCAGCCTGGCCGAACTGATCGCCTTCAACCAGGCGCACAGCAAGCAGGAACTGGGCCTGTTCGGCCAGGAGCTGCTGGTGGAGGCCGATGCCACCGCCGGCCTGGCCGACCCGGCCTATATCCGCGCCCGCAGCGATGCGCGCCGGCTGGCCGGCCCGGAAGGCATCGATGCCGCCCTCGCCGCCCATCAACTCGATGCGCTGGTGGCGCCGACCACCGGCGTGGCATGGCCGATCCGCAGCGAAGGCGACGACTTCCCCGGTGAAAGCTACAGCGCCGCCGCCGTGGCCGGCTATCCCAGCCTCACCGTGCCGATGGGGCAGATCGATGGTCTGCCGGTCGGTCTGCTGTTCATGGGCACCGCCTGGAGCGAGCCGAAGCTGATCGAGATGGCCTATGCCTATGAGCAGCGCACGCGCGCGCGGCGACCACCGCACTTCGATACCGACGCACTGATCGACGCTGGCGAGCCGTGATCCGGTAGTGCCGGCCGCTGGCCGGCAGATCCGGAGTCGCCGGCCAGCGCCCGGCGCTACCGTCCGGGTTCCGGCTCCACCGGCACGATCGCAGCCTCACCATCTTCAGCACCCGGCGAACGCACATCCGCGGTGCGTGCACGTGGACCACGCGGCATATCCAGCTCATCCTCGTGTTGCAGCCGCGCACGCACCTGCGGCAGCGACTGCGGATGCTCGCGCGCGAGGAAATCGAGCATGCGCTCGCGCACCAGGCAACGCAGATCGAAGGCATCGCCCGAGCTGCGCGCGCTGACCAGCAGGCGAACCTGGATTGCACGCTCGCTGGTCTCGGTCACCTGGGTCACGCAGACCCGGCCATCCCACAGCGCTTCGCCACGGCAGATGCGTTCCAGCTCAGCGCGGATCGCGGCAATCGGCGCACGGTAGTCCAACCACAGGAACGCGGTGCCGAGCAGGTCGGCGCTACGCCGCGTCCAGTTCTGGAACGGGTTTTCGATGAACCAGGTCAGCGGCACCACCATCCGTCGCTCATCCCAGATACGCACCACGACGTAGCTGCTGCCGATCTCCTCGATACGGCCCCACTCGCCCTCGACGATCACCACGTCATCCAGCCGGATCGGCTGCGTCACCGCAATCTGCAGGCCAGCGATCAGGTTGCCGAACACCGGCTTGGCCGCGATACCCGCCACCAGGCCGATCAGGCCTGCCGATGCCAGCAGCGCGGTGCCGATCTTCTGCACCATCGGGAAGGTCAACAGCACCAGCGATGCGCCGAGCACGATGATGCCGCCCATCAGCACGCGGCTGAGCACCCGCGTCTGGGTCTGGATGCGGCGCGCTTCCAGATTGTCGGCGACATCGATGGGATGACTGCGCAGGATCGCGCGCTCGCCCGCCGCCACCGCGCGTACCAGCAACCAGATGAAGCACGCGGTCAGCGCGATGTGCAGCACATGCTGCAGGTTGCCCAGCACCGGATCCTGCAGTGGCGTGGCCTGCAATGCGGGAATCAACAACAGCAGCGGCCATGCGGTGGCCAGTGGCAACCCGAGCACGCGACCGATGCGTGCACGCCGGCGATCACGCCCTTTCAATCGATGGTAGATCCAGAGGATCAGCCACGCGCCGATGCCGCCCACTACTGCTGCCAATCCCAACGGCCATGCGTAGGCCTGTGCGCTTTGCCAGTGCACCGTTGCCACCTCCACTCGAACAGCCAAGCGGACAGCCTCGCGCATGACGCATGAGTGTCACGTCAGTCGTTCGTAAGGAGGGTGTTGATCGGCAGGGCTTGCAGCCCTGCACCTGCTGCGAGCCGAAGCAACAGCAACAGCAACAGCAACAGCAGAAGCGGGTTTCCTGTGGGATGGCGGGGTGGGTCCGGTTGCGGGAGACGCCGTAAACCCGTCCATGGGGGCTTGGCCGCGGCATCCATGCCGCGGACACTCCCGCAACCGGACCCACCCCGCCTTCGACAGATTTCCGCGATCTGCCGGCATTTCTGTAGAGCCGAGCCATGCTCGGCTCAAATCTCACAGATATCGAAATATTCGATTTCCATAGTGATTCATCCACGCATGACGTGGATCTACCGCAGGTCGCAGAGATCTGTCAGAGGCGGGGCGGTGTGGGTAGGCAGGACCGTTGGCGCCATGGATGGCGCCATCGAGCCCCCATGGATGGGTTTACG
>NZ_JAWJTG010000075.1:0-8566 GCF_032911605.1 Stenotrophomonas mexicanensis | reverse complement strand
CGGCGGCAGAGGCCGCCGCGCCGGCATGGATCAGTTGTCTTCCAGTTCCATGTTGATGGCCAGCGAGCGGATTTCCTTCACGAGCACGTTGAAGGATTCCGGCATGCCCGCGACCATCTCGTGCTCACCGTCGACGATGTTCTTGTACATCTGGTTGCGGCCCTGCACGTCATCGGACTTCACCGTCAGCATTTCCTGCAGGGTGTAGGCCGCGCCGTAGGCTTCCAGCGCCCAGACTTCCATTTCACCGAAGCGCTGGCCGCCGAACTGCGCCTTGCCGCCCAGCGGCTGCTGGGTGACGAGCGAGTACGGACCGGTCGAACGAGCGTGCATCTTGTCGTCGACCAGGTGGTTCAGCTTCAGGTAGTGCATGTAACCCACGGTGGTGTGGCGATCGAACGCTTCACCGGTGCGGCCGTCGTACAGCTGGGTCTGGCCACTGCTCGGCAGGTCGGCCAGTTCCAGCATGCGCTTGATTTCCGCTTCGGTGGCGCCGTCGAACACCGGGGTGGCCATCGGCACGCCGTCGGTGAGGTTACGGGCCAGACGCAGCAGTTCCTCGTCGCTGAACTGCGACAGGTCGACACGGTTGGCCACGTTGGTGTCGTCGTGGTTGTAGATGTCGTCCAGGAACTTGCGCAGGTCGGCAACCGCCGCCTGGGCTTCCATCATCGCCTGGATCTTGCGGCCCAGGCCCTTGGCAGCCCAGCCCAGATGCACTTCCAGGATCTGGCCGATGTTCATACGCGACGGCACGCCCAGCGGGTTCAGCACGATGTCCACGGTTTCGCCCGAGGCCATGTACGGCATGTCCTCGACCGGCACCACGTTGGAGACCACACCCTTGTTGCCGTGGCGGCCTGCCATCTTGTCGCCCGGCTGGATGCGGCGCTTCACGGCCAGGAACACCTTGACCATCTTCAGCACGCCCGGGGCGAGGTCGTCACCGGCGGTGATCTTGCCGCGCTTGTCGGCGAAGCGACGCTCGAATTCCTTCTCGTGCGCCTGGATCTGCTTCTGCGCGCGCTCGATGGCTTCCGAGGCGTCCTCGTCCTTCATGCGCAGGGCGAACCAGTCAGCCTTCTTCAGGCCGTCCAGGAACGCGTCGCTGATGACGTCGCCCTTCTTCAGGCCAGCGCCACCGTTGACCACCTTGCCCACGATCTGCGAACGCAGACGCATGTAGATGGCGGCTTCCAGGATGCGGAACTGGTCGTCGAAGTCCTTCTTGACGCGCTTGATTTCAGACTCTTCGATCTGGCGAGCGCGCTTGTCCTTCTCGATGCCGTCGCGGGTGAAGACCTGCACGTCGATGACGGTGCCGTCCATGCCCGGCGGAACGCGCAGCGAGCTGTCCTTCACGTCCGAAGCCTTCTCGCCGAAGATCGCGCGCAGCAGCTTTTCTTCCGGGGTCAGCTGGCTTTCGCCCTTCGGGGTGACCTTGCCGACCATGATGTCGCCGGCGCGGACTTCCGCACCGATGTACACCACGCCGCTCTCGTCCAGGCGGTTCAGCGCCTGCTCGGAGACGTTCGGGATGTCGGCCGAGATTTCCTCCGGCCCCAGCTTGGTGTCACGCGCGACGCAGGTCAGCTCTTCGATGTGGATCGTGGTGTAACGATCCTCTTCCACCACGCGCTCGGAGAGCAGGATGGAGTCTTCGAAGTTGTAGCCGTTCCACGGCATGAACGCGATCAGCATGTTCTGGCCCAGGGCCAGTTCGCCGATGTCGGTGGACGGACCGTCGGCCAGCACGTCGCCGCGGGCGATGACGTCACCCACCTGGACCAGCGGACGCTGGTTGATGCAGGTGTTCTGGTTCGAACGGGTGTACTTGACCAGGTTGTAGATGTCCACGCCTGCGTCGGTGGCGCCAACGATCTCTTCCTCGTTGACCTTGACCACGATACGGGCGGCATCGATCTGCACGATCTCGCCACCACGACGGGCATTCACGGTCACGCCGGAGTCACGCGCCACGGCGCGCTCGATGCCGGTACCGACCAGCGGCTTCTGCGCACGCAGGGTCGGCACGGCCTGACGCTGCATGTTGGCGCCCATCAGTGCGCGGTTGGCGTCATCGTGCTCCAGGAACGGAACCAGCGCGGCCGCGATCGACACGGTCTGCATCGGCGAGACGTCCATGAAGTGGACTTCCGCCGGCGGCTTCAGCAGCGACTCGCCCTGGAAGCGGCACGGAACGAACTGCTCGGTCAGCACGCTGTCGGCATTGGTCAGCGCGTTGGCCTGCGCAATGACGTACTCGTTCTCTTCGATCGCCGACAGGAACTCGACTTCGTCATAGACCTTGCCGTCCACGACCTTGCGGTACGGGGTCTCGAGGAAACCGTACTGGTTGGTGCGGGCGTACACGGCCAGCGAGTTGATCAGGCCGATGTTCGGGCCTTCCGGGGTTTCGATGGTGCAGACGCGGCCGTAATGGGTCGGGTGCACGTCGCGCACTTCGAAGCCGGCGCGCTCACGGGTCAGGCCGCCCGGGCCCAGGGCCGAGACGCGACGCTTGTGGGTCACTTCCGACAGCGGGTTGTTCTGGTCCATGAACTGCGACAGCTGCGAGGAGCCGAAGAACTCCTTGATGGCAGCGGCAACCGGCTTGGCGTTGATCAGCTCCTGCGGGGTCAGGCCTTCCGACTCGGCCATCGACAGGCGCTCCTTGACCGCGCGCTCGACGCGGACCAGGCCCACGCGGAACACGTTCTCGGCCATTTCACCGACCGAACGCACGCGACGGTTGCCCAGGTGATCGATGTCATCGACCACGCCGCGACCGTTGCGGATCTCGGTCAGGACCTTGATCACGTCCAGGATGTCGGAGCTGTCGCCATGGGCGGCAACCAGGCGCTTGGACTCTTCGTCGTTGCGCTCACCGTAGTACTTGCGGTCGTACAGCACGGCTTCGCCGGTGGTTTCCTTGCGGCCCACGCGACGGTTGAACTTCATGCGGCCGACCGCGGACAGGTCGTAGCGCTCGAAGGTGAAGAACAGGTTGTGGAACAGGTTCTGCGCGGCGTCCTTGGTCGGCGGCTCGCCCGGACGCATCATGCGGTAGATCTCGACCAGGGCTTCCAGCTGGGTCTTGGTCGGGTCGATGCGCAGGGTGTTGGACAGGTACGGGCCACGATCCAGATCGTTCACCCACAGGGTGCCCACGGCATCCACACCGGCCTTGCGGAAGGCCTGCAGCTGCTCGTCGGTGATCTCGTCATTGGCCTGGGCCAGCAGTTCGCCGGTCGAAGCATCGACCACGTCGTGCGACAGGATGCGGCCGACGATGTAGTCGTCCGGCACGGCCAGGGCGGCGATGCCCGAGGCTTCCAGCTGCTTGATGTGACGCGCGGTGATGCGCTTGCCGGCTTCCACGATGACCTTGTCGCCGTCGGCGAGGTCGAAGCCCAGGGTTTCGCCACGCAGGCGCTCCGGCACCAGCTCCAGCTGGACGCCTTCATCCGGGTTGATGTGGAAGGTGTTGATCTCGAAGAACTCGGCCAGCATCTCTTCGTTGCTGTAGCCGAGCGCGCGCAGCAGGATCGACACCGGCAGCTTGCGGCGACGGTCGATACGGGTGAACAGCGCATCCTTCGGGTCGAACTCGAAGTCCAGCCAGGAGCCGCGGTAAGGAATGATGCGGGCGCTGTACAGCAGCTTGCCCGAGCTGTGGGTCTTGCCACGGTCGTGGTCGAAGAACACGCCCGGCGAACGGTGCAGCTGCGAGACGATGACGCGCTCGGTGCCGTTGACGATGAAGGTGCCGTTCTCGGTCATCAGCGGGATTTCGCCCAGATAGACCTCCTGCTCCTTCACGTACTTGATGGCCTTGGTCGACGACTCACGGTCGTAGATCACCAGGCGCACGGTCACGCGCAGCGGGGCGCCATAGCTCATGCCACGCTGGCGGCACTCACGCTCGTCGAAGACCGGTTCGCCCAGCTTGTAGCCGACGTATTCCAGGGCAGCGTTGCCGCTGTAGCTGGCGATCGGGAAGACCGACTTCAGCGCAGCGTGCAGGCCGTGGTCCGTGCGCTTGGCCGGATCGACGTTTTCCTGCAGGAATTCACGATAGGAATCCACCTGGATGGCGAGCAGGAACGGCACTTCGAGAATCGAGCGCTGCTTGCCGAAATCCTTGCGGATACGCTTTTTTTCGGTGAACGAATAGGACGTCATGAGGTCTTCCACCTTGTTGTGCGGATCGTGCGCCCACGATCCGAAGGGAACTTGAAATTGTCAGTTGGAAGTCGCTGGTATTGCCGGCACCAGCACGCCTTCTCCCGCTACTTCCAACTGCCAACTCGTCTGCATCCACTCCCCCGCTGCCGCGCTCTGCGCTGGCCTGCCGGGGTCTGACCGCAGCCCGTGTTGGGCTTTTTCTGCTTTTGAAACAGTCGACTAACAGTCGACCCTACCGGTACTGCAACAACGACCAAAGGCCGGGGGCTTACGCCCCCAGCCTTGGCTGCATCGCCGTGAATCGGTGACGATGCAAGGTAACTGCTTACTTGACTTCGACAGTCGCGCCAGCAGCTTCCAGGTCCTTCTTCATCTTCTCGGCGTCGTCCTTCGAAGCGCCTTCCTTCAGGACGCCACCGGCTTCGGCCAGGTCCTTCGCTTCCTTCAGGCCCAGGCCGGTGATGGCGCGGACGGCCTTGATGACTTCGACCTTCTTGTCGCCGGCCGACTTCAGGGTGACGGTGAACTCGGTCTGCTCTTCAACAGCAGCGGCCGGGCCAGCAGCAGCAGCCACGGCAACCGGAGCAGCGGCGGAGACGCCGAACTTCTCTTCGATGGCCTTGACCAGCTCCATCACTTCCATCAGGGACTTCTCGGCGATGGCGTCGACGATCTGTTCGTTGGTAAGGGACATGATTAATACCTTTGGATGATTTTCTGGGTTGAGGTTCCGTCAGGAACCACGGTAAGTCGAAACTCAGGCGGTCTCGGCGGCCGGCTCGGCAGCGTCGGCGGCGACGTCGCCACCACCCTGCTTCTCGCCAACGGCCTTGATGGCGCGGGCAAACATCGTGACCGGCTCGGTCAGGACGCGGGCCAGCATGGCCAGGGCCTGGTCGCGGGTCGGCAGCGAGGCCAGCACTTCGACGTGGCTTGCCGGGAACACTTCGCCACCGATGGCGACGACCTTAGCCTTCAGCTTGTCGTTGCCCTTGGCGGCTTCCTTGATCAGGCGACCGGCAGCGCCGGGCTCCTCGAGCGAGAACGCGTACAGCAGCGGACCAACCATCTGGTCCTGGGCGACTGCGAACTCGGTGCCTTCAACGGCGCGCGAAGCCAGGGTGTTCTTGACAACCTTCAAGAAAACACCGGTTTCACGAGCCTGCTTGCGCATCGCGGTCATCTGGGCGACCGTGGTGCCAGCGTATTCGGCTGCGATCAAGGAGTGGGCCTTGGCGGCGACGTCTGCCAGCTCGGCGACTACTTCTTGCTTCTGGGACAGATTGAGAGCCATTGCACTCCTCCTATTGAACTCCGCTTACGGCTCCTGCCGTGTGCGGTCCTGTGCGGCATCCGTCCTGGACGCCGGGAACATCGGGATGATGTTCCGGGGGTGGGCCGTTCTAGACCTGGAGTGGGCCAACCTGGGAAACCCAGACGTGCGTGAACCAGAAAAACTCCAGAAGGGCACCATCTACGCAGGGTGATTCCGGGGAATCGATTAAGCGCTCATGACTGCTCCGGCGGCGACTCCTTGCCAGATCGAGCTTCCGTGCCCGTCGCCGGTATTGCCACGACCGCGCCTGCGGTCTTTGACGGCTACCGCGGGCGATGTACGGCCAGCGATGCCTTCAAATGTCACGGTCACGGCACCGAAGGTACCGTGACCGCTTGAAACAATTACTTCAGGGTCAGCGACGACTGGTCGACGGTGACGCCCGGGCCCATCGTCGAGCTGACCGAAACCTTCTGCAGGTAGGTGCCCTTCGAGGTGGCCGGCTTGGCCTTGATCAGGTCCAGCAGCAGCGCGGTCAGGTTCGACTTCAGCGCGTCTTCGGCGAAGTCGGCCTTGCCGATGGTGCAGTGGATGATGCCGGCCTTGTCGGTGCGGTAACGGACCTGACCCGACTTGGCGTTCTTCACGGCTTCACCCGGGTTCGGGGAAACGGTGCCGACCTTCGGGTTCGGCATCAGGCCGCGCGGGCCCAGCACGGTACCCAGCTTACCGACGACGCGCATGGCGTCCGGGGTCGCGATGACGACGTCGTAGTTCAGATCGCCGGCCTGCATCTTCTCGGCCAGATCATCCATACCGACGGCTTCGGCGCCAGCGGCCAGGGCTTCGTCAGCCTTGGCACCGGCCGGAGCGAACACGGCGACGCGGACCGACTTGCCGGTACCGGCCGGCAGCACGGTGGAGCCACGGACCTGCTGGTCGGACTTCTTCGCATCGACGCCCAGGCGCACAGCGACGTCGATCGACTCGACGAACTTGGCCTTGGTGGCGCTCTTCAGGATGTTGATCGCGTCCTCGAAGGCGTATGCCTTGCCCGGAACGACGGCGGCCTTGATGGCCTTCTCACGCTTGGTCTGTGCCATCTTATTAACCCTCCACCACGAGGCCCATGGAACGGGCAGAGCCAGCGATGGTACGCACGGCGGCGTCCAGATCGGCGGCAGTCAGATCCGGTTCCTTCGCCTTGGCGATCTCTTCCAGCTGCTTACGGGTGACCTTGCCGACCTTCTCGGTGTTCGGGCGCTTGGAGCCCGACGAGATGCCAGCGGCCTTCTTCAGCAGGGTGGTGGCCGGGGTGCTCTTGGTGATGAAGGTGAACGTACGGTCCGAGTAGGCCGTGATGATCACCGGAACCGGCAGACCCGGCTCGAGCTTCTGCGTGGCAGCGTTGAACGCCTTGCAGAATTCCATGATGTTCAGACCGCGCTGACCCAGCGCAGGACCGACCGGCGGCGAGGGGTTGGCCTGACCGGCCTTCACCTGCAGCTTGATGTAACCGACAACTTTCTTTGCCATGTGAGTACTCTCCGGGTGCTAGCGCCTTTCGACAACAGGCTCCCCATCGGACCGGGAATCACGCGTCCCGGCATCGCGTTTTGAAATCATGCTGAAGGCCACCTTGCGGCGGCCTCGTCCTGCTGGCTTCCCAGCGGGGAGCCGCGCACTATATCAGGTTTTTTCTTCACATGCCTGAAGCGGCACGTAAACGAACGAAACCGGGCAAGGCCCGGTTCCCCTTGTAGAGTCGAGCCATGCTCGACTGCACCGCCATCCGGAGCCTGGAGTCGAGCATGGCTCGACCCTACAGGACCGGTCAGACGGCCTTTTCGACCTGGCCGAACTCGAGTTCGACCGGAGTGGCACGACCGAAGATCAGCACCGAGACGCGCAGACGGCTCTTCTCGTAGTTGACTTCTTCGACGACGCCATTGAAATCGTTGAACGGGCCGTCGGTAACGCGGACCATCTGGCCCGGCTCGAACAGCACCTTCGGACGCGGCTTCTCGACACCTTCCTGAACGCGATTCAGGATGGCTTCGGCCTCGGAATCGGCGATCGGCAGCGGACGGTCGGCGGTGCCGCCGATGAAGCCCATCACGCGCGGGGTTTCCTTGACCAGGTGCCAGCTTTCGTTGTCGATGCGCGGAATACCGGCTTCTTCGTGGGTCTCGATCTGGACCAGCACGTAACCCGGGAAGAACTTGCGCTCGGAGCGGCGCTTCTGGCCAGCGCGCATCTCGACCACTTCTTCGGTCGGGACCAGGACATCGCCGAAGCGCTCTTCCATGCCGTCACGGACGATGCGATCGCGCAGAGCCTGCGCCACCGACTTCTCGAAGCCCGAATAGGCGTGAACGACGTACCAACGCTTCATGCAATTCTCCTTAGCGGCTCAGGAACAACTGAACCAGCCACTGAATGACGTAATCGAACCCACCCAGCAACAGACTGAGAATGGTCACCACCACCATCACGACCCAGGTCATGCGGATGGCTTCCTGGCGCGTCGGCCAGACCACCTTGCGCAGTTCGAAGCGCGACTCGGAGAGGAATTCGCGGGTGTCGCGCCCCTTGCCGGTCAGCATGAACACGCCGATACCGCCAACCAGACCGACCACAACCGCCAACGCACGCAGCTGACCCGCCCACGCACCCAGCTGGGTGGCGCGACCGGAGTCGGCGGAGAACCAGAACCAGACGAACAGACCGGCCAGCACCAGCAGCGATGCGGCGACGTACTTGACGATATCCCCGCCGTTGGCGGAGTTGTCCTTGGAGTGTTCGATCTTGCTATTCATCCGGCTGTGTCTGCTTTAGCGGCCCAGGCCGCTGGATAAGGTGGGCAGATGGCACGCCAGGAGGGACTCGAACCCCCAACCTGCGGTTTTGGAGACCGCTGCTCTGCCAATTGAGCTACTGGCGTACGTGTTGAAACTTGCCTTCCCTTAGACGGCGAAGGCGGACCGAGGTTCCCGGCCCGCCATTCGCGTAACCGGCGGCGCTATGCAACCACCGGTACTGCAGGCTTACTCGATGATCTTCGAGACCACGCCGGCGCCGACGGTACGGCCGCCTTCGCGG
>NZ_JAWJTG010000074.1:0-8995 GCF_032911605.1 Stenotrophomonas mexicanensis | reverse complement strand
GCCGGCAACCTCATGGACTCACGCGACCTGAGGTTGCCGGCCAGCGGCCGGCACTACCAGATGAAACCATTTTTGCATCGCAGCACGATGCCCGTTCTGGTTTAGGCTTGGGGTCTGGATCCGTTGACCGAGGCCTGTGCGTCGCCGATGAACGAGTACCGCAGCAGCATCGAGTTTGCTTCCCCCGATCTTCCGCTTCGCGATGATGTGCGCCGGCTCGGCGCGCTGGTTGGCGACCTGCTGGTTGAACAGGTCTCCGCCGTCTTCCTCGACGATGTGGAAGACGTGCGCACCCGCGCCATCGCCCGCCGCGAGAACCAGGCGCCGTTGTCGGAGCTGGCCGATGGCCTGGCCGGGCGCACGCCGCAGCAGGCCGAAACCATGGTGCGGGCCTTCAGCACCTACTTCCAGGTGGTCAACATCGCCGAGCGCGTGCATCGCATCCGCCGTCGCCGTGACTACCAGCGCGCCGGTACCGCAGGGGCGCAGCCCGATGGCCTGCAGGATGCACTGCAGCACCTGAAGGCGCAGGGTGTGGGCCTGGACGAGCTGGCGCAGTGGCTGCCACGCATCGACATTGAACCGGTGTTCACCGCACACCCGACCGAAGCGGTACGCCGCGCGCTGCTGGAAAAAGAGCAGTTGATGGTGGCCAGCCTGGTCGACAATCTCGACGGCCAGCGCACGCCGGGTGAGGCCGCCGCCGATGCCGCGCGCTTCCGCATGGCATTGACCGCTTCGTGGCAGACCACCGATTCCTCGCCGGTGCGGCCCACCGTCGATGACGAACGCGAGCACGTCGGCTTCTATCTGGTGCAGGTGCTGTACCGGGTGATTCCGGTGCTGTACGAATCGCTGCAGCAGGCGTTGCGCGATACCTATGGCGAAGAACTGCCGCTGCCGCGCCTGCTGCGTTTCGGTACCTGGGTGGGCGGCGACATGGACGGCAATCCGAACGTGGATGCCACCACCATCCGCAATACGCTGGATGCGCAGCGGCAGGCGGTACTCGCGCGCTACCAGAAGGAGCTGCTGCAGCTGGCCAGCCTGCTCAGCCAGTCTACCGAGCGGGTGGGCGTAAGCGATGCGCTGCAGGCACGGGTGGCGCACTACCAGCAGCTGCTGCCGCAGGTGCAGTCGCGCCCGCGCCATGCTGACATGCCGTACCGCCTGCTCAATGACCGCATGCGTGCACGCCTGCAGGCCACGCTGGATGACGGCGAAGGCGCCTACGCCGGCCCCGATGAACTGATCGACGACCTGCAGCTGATCCTCGACAGCCTGCGCGCCAACCGTGGTGAGCATGCCGGTGGCTTTGCCGTACAGCGCCTGCTGTGGCGGGTGAAGACCTTCGGCTTCCACCTGGCACGGTTGGACGTGCGCCAGGAATCGAGCGTGCATGCGCGCGCGCTGGCCACCGTGCTGGGCGGCGACGCAGCGTGGGACAGTCTCGATGCCGTGGGGCGTGCGCGTCTGCTGGCGCCTCATGCCAGTGGTGACGCGCCGTTGCCGAAGGGCGACGACGAAGGCAACCAGCGTCTGGATGCGGTATTTGCGGCGTTGGCTGATGCGCGTGCGCGCCATGGTGGCGATGCGCTGGGCAGCTACATCATCTCGATGGCACACGACCGCAGTGACGTGCTGGCCGTGCTGGCGCTGGCACGCCGTGGCGGCCTGGTGGAAGAGGGCGGTTCGGTGCCGCTGGATATCGCGCCGCTGTTCGAGACGGTGGACGACCTCAAGCGTGGCACCGCGACTCTGCGCGACCTGCTGGCCGATCCGGTGTACCGCGCACACCTGCATGCACGCGATGACGTGCAGATGGTGATGCTGGGCTATTCGGACAGCAGCAAGGACGGCGGCATTGCTGCTTCGCGCTGGGGCCTGCAACGCGCGCAGGTGGAACTGCTGGAGGTGGCGGCCGAGGCCGGCATCCGCCTGACCTTCTTCCATGGCCGTGGTGGTTCGATCAGCCGCGGTGGCGGCAAGACCACGCACGCGGTGGATGCTTCGCCGCGCGGCAGCATCGATGGCCGACTGCGGGTGACCGAGCAGGGCGAGGTGATCCATCGCAAATACGGCATCCGTGCGCTGGCGCTGCGCTCGCTGGAACAGGCCACCGGCGCGGTACTGCGCGCCAGCCTCCGCCCGCGGGCTGCCGAACCCCGCGAGGATGAGTGGCGACCGGTGATGGATGTGGTCGCTGGCTCAAGCAGCGAGGTGTACCGCGCCTTCGTCGGCCAGTCTGGCTTCATGGACTACTTCCGCACGGCCACGCCGATCGACGTGATCGAGCGGATGACGCTGGGTTCGCGTCCGTCGCGCCGGCTCGGCCAGGACGCGGCGTTGGGCAACCTGCGCGCGATTCCGTGGGTATTCGCCTGGAGCCAGGCGCGTGCAGTCATTCCCGGCTGGTACGGGGTGGGCAGCGGCCTGCAGGCGGCGGTGGATGCTGGCCACGAACAGACGCTGCGCGAGATGGCGCGTGACTGGCCGTTCTTCCGTACCTTCCTGGACGACATCGCGATGGTGCTGTCCAAGGGGGATATCACCATTGCCGAGCAGTTCTCGCTGTTGTCGGGCGACCTGCACGGGCGCTTCTTCCCGCAGGTACAGCGCGAACTGGAACTGACCCGGCACTGGTTGCTGGCGCTGATGGGCCAGCAGACGTTGCTCGACCACGATGCGCGGCTGTCGCTTTCGATCCGCCTGCGCAATCCGTACGTCGATCCGATCAGCGTGCTGCAGGTGGATCTGCTGCAGCGCTGGCGCGAAAGCGGGCGCGAGGATGAAGACCTGCTGCGCGCGCTGGTGGCCTGCGTGAACGGTGTTTCGCAGGGCGTGCAGAACACCGGGTGACCCACTGCATCCGCCGGGCATGGCCCGGCGAACTCGAAATGGTAGTGCCGGCCGCTGGCCGGCAACCTCATGATGTCTGGCAGCACGCGCGAGGTTGCCGGCCAGCGGCCGGCACTACCTCACTCTTCCGGCGACGGCGGGTTCGACGCCAGCAGTTCCAGATGGCGCTGCTCCATTTCCTGGCGCAGCTGGCGGCGGATCAATGCGGCTGCCTGGCGGCGCTTCTCGTCCGACGTGACCGGCTGCAATGACGGCACCGGTGTCGGCCGGCCCTCCTCATCCACGGCCACCATGGTGAAGAAGCAGCTGTTGGCGTGGCGCACGCTGCGCTTGAGGATGTCCTCGGCCACCACCTTGATGCCGATCTCCATCGACGAGGTGCCGGTGTAATTCACCGAGGCCAGGAAGGTGACCAGCTCGCCCACCGCGATGGGCTGGCGGAACATCACCTGGTCCACCGACAGGGTGACCACGTAGCTGCCGGCGTAACGGCTGGCGCAGGCGTAGGCGACCTGGTCGAGCAGGCGCAGGATGGCGCCGCCGTGGACCTTGCCGGAGAAATTGGCCATCTCCGGCGACATCAGCACGGTCATGGACAGCTGGTGGGTTTTGAGTTCGGTCGACATGGGGCGATTGTATCGGCAACCGGTAGTGCCGGCCGCTGGCCGGCAACCACGCGATTGTTTCCGGAGGCCATGAAAAAGCCGGCCAGCGGCCGGCTCTACCAGAAGCAGAAGGGCCGCGTGAGCGGCCCTTCGTGTTTCTTACTTCAGCTTCGCATCGGCGCGCAGGGCGGCAGCGCGGTCGGTCTTCTCCCAGGAGAAGGCCGTGGCGTTGACGGTCTCGCCTTCGCCGTTGAGGTAGCTGAACTCCTTCGGCTTGCGGCCGAAGTGGCCATAGGCCGCAGTCTGCTGGTACATCGGGTGCACCAGGTCCAGCATCTTGATGATGCCGTACGGGCGCAGGTCGAAGTGCTTGCGGATCAGCTTCTCGATCTTGTCGTCGCTGATCTTGCCGGTGCCGAAGGTGGTGACCGAGATCGAGGTCGGCTCAGCCACGCCGATGGCGTAGGAGACCTGCACTTCGCAACGGTCGGCCAGGCCGGCGGCAACCACGTTCTTGGCCACGTAACGGGCCGCGTAGGCCGCCGAACGGTCGACCTTGGACGGGTCCTTGCCGGAGAAGGCGCCACCACCGTGACGGGCCCAGCCGCCGTAGGTGTCGACGATGATCTTGCGGCCGGTCAGGCCGCAGTCGCCCACCGGGCCGCCGATCTCGAACTTGCCGGTCGGGTTGATGTGGAACTTGGTCCCCTTGTGCAGCCACTTGGCCGGCAGCACCGGCTTGATGATCTCTTCGCGGACGGCCTCGATGAGGTCCTTCTGCTTGATGCCCGGGGCGTGCTGGGTCGACAGGACCACGGCGTCGATGGCCGAGACCACGCCGTTTTCATAGCGCAGGGTGACCTGGCTCTTGGCGTCCGGGCGCAGCCACGACAGCGGCGAGTTCTTCTTCTTGCGGATCTTGGCCTGCTGCTCGACCAGGCGGTGCGACAGGTGGATCGCGGCCGGCATGTAGCTGTCGGTCTCGTTGGTGGCATAGCCGAACATCAGGCCCTGGTCGCCAGCGCCCATTTCTTCCGGCTTCTTGCGATCCACGCCCTGGGCGATGTGCGGCGACTGCTTGCCGATCAGGTTCAGCACGCCGCAGGTGGCGCCGTCGAAGCCGACGTCGGAGCTGTCGTAGCCGATGTCCGTGATGACCTTGCGGGTCAGCGCTTCCAGGTCGATCCAGGCGCTGGTGGTGATCTCACCGGCCACAATGGCAACACCGGTCTTGACCATGGTCTCGCAGGCCACGCGGGCGCGCTGGTCCTGGGTCAGGATCGCGTCCAGCACCGCATCGGAGATCTGGTCGGCAACCTTGTCCGGATGGCCTTCGGAGACCGACTCGGAGGTGAAGAGATAGCTGGACATCAGGCGTAATATCCCTTGATTCGGATGGAAAGATGGGCGCGAATGATACACGGGGTGCGCCGCCTGTGCATTGTGAACCTGTACCGGTTGCCGGTGGTTAAGCCCGCGTAGGCCCGGCAGGGGCCGTCCGGCCGGGATTGGGGCTCAGCCTCGAGGTCCAGTGTTCCACCAGCGTGACAACGCACCGGGCGGCTACCGGCCCCGACTGCGCGGGCCACCTCGCCCGCCCCAGGACCGGCCAGCCGTCATCGTTCTGCCCCAAAACCGCCATCTGGCTGCCGCCTGCCGGGCGCAGGCTGTCGGCCAATCCGGCCGCCGGGCATGAGTGGATCCGCCATGCAGGAACTTGAACAGCGCCTCCAGCAACGCTTCCCCGATTGGTTCCATGGCCGTCGTGGCCAACTGGCGCGGCCGTTGCTGCGCAGCGTCGGTCGCTGGTCGCGCCTGGACCAGATCGAAGCCTTCCTGCAGCGCAGCTCAGGCCTGCGTGGCTTCGGCTTCGTCGCCGCCGGCCTGGAGTTCATCGACGGCCAGTACCAGGTGGACCCGGCCGCGCTGGCCAGGATCCCGGCCACCGGCCGCCTGCTGATCGTCGCCAACCATCCCTCCGGGGCACTGGATGCCCTCGCCCTGCTGGACGCGGTCGGCCGCATCCGCCGTGACGTGCGGATCGTGGCCAACGACCTGTTGGGGGCAATCGCGCCACTGCAGGACCTGCTGCTGCCGGTGCGCATCCTCGGTGGCAAGGCCCAGCGTGGCAGCCTGCATGCCGTCGAAGAGGCGCTGGCCGCCGAGCAGTGCGTGATCGTGTTCCCGGCCGGCGAGGTCTCGCGGCTGTCGCTGCGCGGCATCCGTGATGGTCGCTGGCAGCGCGGTTTCGTCCGCTTTGCCCGTGCCGCTGGCGCGCCGGTGCTGCCGGTGCGTGTGGAGGCGCGCAACTCGGCGCTGTTCTACGGCGCCTCGACCCTGTTCAAGCCGGCGGGCACCGCGCTGCTGGCGCGCGAGATGTTCACCCGTCGTGGCCGTCCGCTGCGGCTGAGCATCGGTGAGCCGATGCAGCTGGGCAAGGGCGGCGACCCGGGCGCACAGCTGCTGGCGGTGCGCCGCGCGCTGTATGCGCTGGGCCGTAATGGGGCGGCGGGCGATGCAGCTGCCGTAGCAGGCCCCGAGCCGCTGGCGTCCCCGGTGCCGCCTTCACAGGTGGCCGCAGGCATCGCCGCGGCGACCCAGCTGGGCCAGACCGCCGACGGCAAGCAGATCCTGCTGGCGACCTGTACTGCCGATTCGCCGCTGCTGCTGGAGCTGGGGCGTCTGCGCGAGCTGACCTTCCGCCAGGTAGGCGAGGGCACCGGGCGCAGCCGCGATCTGGACGATTACGATCCGCGGTACGAACACATCGTGATCTGGGACGCGGCCGCGCAGCGCATCGCCGGCGCCTACCGGATCATGCGTGGTGCCCACGCGCTGGCCCGGCACGGCCTGTCCGGGCTCTACAGCGCATCGCTGTTCCGCTATTCCGACGACGCCATCACCCACATCGCCGAAGGCCTGGAACTGGGCCGCAGCTTCGTGGTGCCTGATTACTGGGGCAGCCGCAGCCTGGACTACCTGTGGCAGGGCATCGGCGCCTACCTGCAGTGCCGGCCCGGCATCCGCTACCTGTTCGGCGCCGTGTCGATCAGCGCAGCGCTGCCACGCGATGCACGCGAGCAGCTGGTGGCGTACTACCAGCGCTACTACAGCGGTACCGCCGGCCTGGCCGAATCGAACCGCCCGTTCCAGTACTTCGCCGCGCCGCCAAGTTTCGGCGAGCTGGATGCAGGTGCCGCGTTCGATGTGCTCAAGGCCAACCTGGCCGCACTCGGCACCGGCGTGCCGACGCTGTACCGCCAGTACACCGATCTGTGCGAACCCGGTGGCGCCCGTTTCCTTGCCTTCGGTGTCGACCCGGACTTCAGTGATTCGATCGACGGCCTGATTGAAGTGGACCTGTGCGCGATCAGGCCGAACAAGCGCAAACGCTACCTGCGCGACGCGGGGGCGCCGGCATGAGCGCGCTGGCGAACCTGTCGCCGCACCGGCGCGCAGTGTTCGTCTCCGACGTGCACCTGGGGTCACGTCATTGCCATGCCACCGAGCTGGCGCGGTTCCTCTCGCAGCTGCGCTGCGAGCGGTTGTACCTGGTGGGCGACATCATCGACCTGTGGTGGATGGCGCATCGCCGCGCCAACTGGCGCCAGTCGCACAGCGAAGTCATCCAGGCCCTGCACGCGCTGCGCCGTGCCGGGACCGAGATCGTCTACATCCCCGGCAACCATGACGCGTCACTGCGCCACGTGTGCGGGCTGATGCTGCCAGCGATGCAGGTGCGCCGCCGCGCCATCCATGTGACCGCCGATGGCCGTCGCCTGCTGGTCGCGCATGGGGACGAGTACGACGGCGTGACCCACTTCGGTGGCCTGCAGGAAAAGTTCGGCGACTGGCTGTACTACCGCATCCTGACCGGCAACCAGGCGTTGAATGCGGTGCGGCGGCTGCTGGGGATGCGCTACTGGTCGCTGTCGGAGTTCCTGAAGAAGCGCAGCGGTGCGGCCGAACGCTACATCGAACGCTTCGTGCAGGCCGGGCTGGACGACGTGCGGCGGCGCGGACTGGATGGCATCGTCTGTGGCCACATCCACCGCGCCGCGCTGATCGAGCGCGATGGCCTGGTCTACGCCAACGACGGCGACTGGGTGGAGAGCCTGACCGCGCTGGCCGAAGACCATGATGGCGCGCTGCGCCTGCTCGACCACAATGGCCAGACCCTGGTGGAACTGCCGGGCGCGCGCATCAAGCAAGCGGCTTGACCCACTCTTGTAGAGTCGAGCCATGCTCGACTGCTCTTCTCAGACTGCCCCGCGTACAGCAGTCGAGCATGGCTCGACTCTACAAAAGAGCGCGAGCGGCTGTGCCATCAAGACGGCACGCCCGCAAGCCGCTAGCATCGGCCCATGGATTCCCTGACCCAGATCGTGCTCGGCGGCACCGTCGCTGCTGCCATCGCCCCGCCCGGACATCGCCGTGCGGCCCTGCTGGCCGGTGCCGCGCTCGGCACCCTGCCGGACCTCGACGCCCTGTGGCTCGGCTTCACTGCCGCCGACCCGGTGGCGAACATGATCGAGCACCGCAGCTTCAGCCACTCGCTGCTGGTGCTGCCTTGGGTGGCGGCACTGATCTGGTGGTTGTTCAAGCGCTTCGGCAATGGCCGCGTCGCCCAGTCACCGGTGCGCTGGTTCTGGGCGATCCAGCTGGCGCTGGTCACCCATCCCATGCTGGATGCGTTCACCGTCTACGGCACCCAGCTGTGGTGGCCGCTGCGCCCACACCCGACCATGGGTTCCAGTGTCTTCATCATCGATCTCGGCTACACGGTATGGCTGCTGCTGGGCTGCGTGCTGGCCTGGTTTGGTCGCGCCCGCCCCTGGGCTGGCAAGGTGCTGGGTGTGGCGTTGCTGGTCAGCAGTGCCTACCTGGGTTGGGGCCTGATCGCCAAGGCGCAGGTCGACCGTGCTGCCCAGCAGAGCCTGGCGGCGATGGGCCTGGGCGATGCGCCGCGCTTCTCGGTGCCGATGCCGTTCAACACCCTGCTGTGGCGCGTGGTGGCAATGACGCCGAACGGCTACGTGGTGGGCGACCGCTCGCTGGTGGCAGACCACGGGCCGATGCGGTTCGAAGGCCACGCATCCAACGTGCGGGCCTTGCGCGAAGCGCAGGCCATTCCGGCGGTGCAGCAGCTGACGTGGTTCAACCGTGGCTTCATGCGTGCGCAGGTGGTGGACGGCCGGTTGGTACTGAGCGACCTGCGTATGGGGCTGGAACCGGACTACACCTTCAACTTCGCGGTGGCCGAGCAGGCTGATGGGCAGTGGCGGGCGATCACGCCCGAGCAGGTGCGGGTGGATTACAGCAGCCCGGCTGCACGCGCCGACGTCGGACGCCGGTTGGCCGCGATGTGGCAGCGGATCTGGCAGGAGCCGGCAGCACAGCCGGGTGCGGTCGACCACAGCGCCGTGCATTGATCAGTAGATCCACGCCATGCGTGGATGGCGCGGACATCGGCGATGGCAGCCACGCATGGCGTGGCTCTACTGCCTCCATCGGCGGTGCAGTGTCGCATC
>NZ_JAWJTG010000073.1:0-10195 GCF_032911605.1 Stenotrophomonas mexicanensis | reverse complement strand
GCGGCCAAGCCTCCATGGACGGATTTACGGCGTCCCCCGCAACCGGACCCACCCCGCCAACCCACAGGAACCCAGCTTTTGAAGTTGCTCCGGCTCCGGCCGTTGCTCCGGCCTCTGCGGGTGCAGGGTGCAACCCTGCAGAACAAACCCCACCCTACGCCGCCGTCGGTTGTGCAATCTTCCCCCGCGCACTACGATCCTGCGGTTCGCGCGCGCAGGCGCGCGCCCGTATTCCTGCTGAGCGCCCCGCGCGCCGCATCTGCCAACCCGAGGTATCCATGGTCATCAAACCGCGCGTCCGCGGCTTCATCTGCGTCACCACCCACCCGACCGGCTGCGAAGCCGCGGTCAAGCAGCAGATCGACTACATCCGCGCACGTCCGCCGATCCAGAATGGTCCCAAGCGCGTGCTGGTAATCGGCGCCTCCACCGGCTACGGCTTGGCGGCGCGCATCACTGCCGCCTTCGGCAGTGGCGCCGCCACCCTGGGCATCTTCTTCGAGCGCCCGGGTAGTGAAACCAAGCCGGGCACCGCGGGCTGGTACAACTCGGCCGCGTTCCACAAGTACGCCGACGAAGCTGGCCTGTACGCCAAGAGCATCAACGGCGATGCCTTCTCCGATGAAGTGAAGGCCAGGACCATCGAGATGATCAAGGCCGATCTCGGCCAGGTCGACCAGGTCGTCTACAGCCTCGCCGCGCCGCGCCGCAAGCACCCGAAGACCGGAGAGATCATCAGCTCCACGCTGAAGCCGATCGGCGAGCCGATCACGCTGCGTGGCCTGGATACCGACAAGGAAGTGCTGACCGAGACCCATCTGCAGCCGGCCACCCCGGAAGAAATCGCTGGCACCGTCGCGGTGATGGGCGGCGAGGACTGGCAGATGTGGATCGATGCGCTTGCTGACGCCGGTGTGCTGGCCAATGGCTGCACCACCACCGCCTTCACCTACGTGGGCGAAGAGATCACCCAGGCGATCTACTGGAATGGCTCGATCGGTGCGGCCAAGAAGGACCTGGACACCAAGGTGCTGGGCCTGCGCGAGAAGCTGGCCAGGATCGGTGGCGACGCGCGCGTGTCGGTGCTGAAGGCCGTGGTCACCCAGGCCAGCTCGGCCATTCCGACCATGCCGCTGTACCTGTCGCTGCTGTTCAAGGTGATGAAGGAAAAGGGCACGCACGAAGGCTGCATCGAACAGCTCGACGTGCTGTACGACATCCTCTACGGCGGCAAGGCCGATGGCGTGGCGGTCGATCGTCTGCGCCACGACCTGGTCGATGGCGATGGCCACACCGTCGCGCTGGTCGATGACGAAGGCCGCCTGCGTGCCGATTACAAGGAAATGGCCGCGGACGTGCAGGGCAAGGTGGTCGCGCTGTGGCCGCAGGTGACCAACGAGAACCTGTACGAGATCAGCGATCTGGCCGGCTACAAGGCCGATTTCCTGCGCCTGTTCGGTTTTGGCGTGGAGGGTGTCGACTACGAGGCCGACGTCAATCCGGACGTGAAGATCGAAAATCTGGTCGACATGACCTGATCAACGAAGAGGCCGGCGAAAGCCGGCCTTCTCTTTGGGTGGTGCCGGCCGCTGGCCGCCAACCCCGGGTACTTGCAGCTGCCGGCCAGCGGCCGGCACTACCATCGGTCACCCGAACTCGAAACCCATCTCCGGCAACGCCGGGCCGACGAAGTCGCCCTGCACGTAGTCCACGCCGGCGCTGAACAGCAACGTCATCGAATTGGCATCGCTGACGAACTCGGCGATGGTGCGGATGCCGGCTTCCTGTGCGCGCGCGGTGATCTGGCTGATACGGTCGATGTTCTCGCGGGTGGCCGCAAGGTCACTGGTGAAGCCGCGGTCCAGCTTGAGGAACTGCGGCTGGAAGTGGGCCAGCAGCTGGAACGAATCCAGCCCCGAACCGAACTGCTCCAGGCCGATGCGGCAGCCCAGCGGTGCCACTTCGGCAAGGAACTGCTGTGCACTGCGCAGGTGGGTGAACACCTTCGCTTCCGGTGCATGCAGCCACAGCCGTTCGCCGGGCACACCCTGAGCCTGCAGCTCGCGGCGCAGGGTAGCGATCATCTGCGGGTCGTCGAACGATTCCGGCGTCACTTTCACCAGCATCTGCGTGGCATGGCCTTCGCGTGCACGCTGGCCCAGCACCGCGATGGCCCGTGACACCACCCAGCGGTTGATGTCGGCCAGCAGGCCGTGCTCCTCCGCGATACCGAGGAACGCGGTCGGGCTCAGCAGTTCGCCGTTGTGCTCCAGGCGCAGATACGCCTCGTACAGCTCCAGTGACTCGCCCTGCAGGTTCAGCACCGGCTGGTAGTGCAGCTGGAAGCCGTCACCGGCCAGCGCTTCACGGATACGGGCGACCCAGCGCAGCACGCGCTCTTCCTCCACGCGGTCGGCGGCGGCCGGGTCGAAGATGCGGCAGGTGTTGCCCAGTTCTGCGGCGGCCTGCGTGCATTCGCTGGCGCGTGCCAGCACCTGGCCGATACTGGCGATCTTCTCGCCCACCTGCACGCCACCGATGCTGACCGTTACCGTGGCCGAGCGTGCGCCGATGCTGAAGACGTGCGCGGCGTAGGCTTCGCGGATGCGCTCGGCCAGTGCCACGGTCTGCGCGTACGGCCCGGCCTGCAGCACGGCGAAATTGTGTTCGCCGAAGCGGGCCAGCTGCGCGTCTTCGCCAACGACTTCGGCCAGCAGCGCGGCGAGCGCGCCGATCAGGGTGTCGGCCGAGGCCAGGCCAATATCTGGCAGCAGGCGCGCGTAGTGGTCCGGCTCGATCAGCAGCAGGCCGAACTGGCCTTCGCTGCGCCCGGCCTGGGCCACCGCGCTTTCCAGCTGCAGCATGAAGGTCGGGCGATTGAGCAGGCCGGTCACCTGGTCGCGCTGGCGCAGGTCCTCGACCTCACGTGCCAGCTCGGGGTCGAATTCCATGCGGCGGCGGAGCACCACCTGCAGGCAGGATTCGCCTTCGTAGGTGGCAGCGGCAAACTCCATCGTCGCCGGGAACGCACTGCCATCCTCGTGGCGCGCGTCGAGCTGGTACTGGGGCGGCGGCGCCTCGCCACGGCTGAGGCCCTTCAGCAGCTGCTTGAAGCCTTCCACGTGCTGGGCGGCGACCATGTCCAGCAGCGAGATGCCTTCGATGTCGTCGAAATGTTCGTAACCGAACATCTCCAGATAGGCGTCGTTGGCGCGGATGTGCATGCCTTCATGCACGTAGGCGATGGGGTCGCGCGAGGAGGCGATCAGCGCGTCGCAGCGGCGCTCGGTCTCGCGCATCTGCGCCTCGATGCGGCGCAGGCCACGACGCGCCTGCAGGTCCACCCACTGGTCACGGACCACGGCGAGCAGATGCTCCGGACGTTGGCGCAGGGCGAGGGCACGGATGCCGTGGCTGCTGGCCTGCACCAGTTCATCCTCGTCGATGCGCTCGGCCAGCAGCACCAGCGGAATGTCCTTGCCGCTGGCAGCAATATGCTGTGCCACCAGTGGCAGCGGGATGCCCTGGGAGGGCGAAGCCAGCACCAGGTCGATGGCCTGGCTGGCCAGCACCTGGGCCAGCTCGGCTGCATCCTGCGGACGCCACGGGCGTACCGCGATGCCGCTGTTGCGCAGGGTGCTGACGATGGCTTCGGCATTCTCGCCGCTGTCATCGACGATCAGCAGGCGGATGGTGATGTCGTTCGCGTTCTGCATGCACTGCTCCCCAATCTGCAAATCTAGATACACGATGCGCGGCGAACCGTCCATGCGCGCACCCCTTGCACGCATTGAACGGCGATGTGGTTCACACCACGCCACCGGCTGCGTGGCCGCTGGCCCAGGCCCACTGGAAGTTGTAGCCGCCCAGCCAGCCGGTCACATCCAGCACCTCGCCGACGAAATGCAGGCCGGGTACGCGCTTGGATTCCATCGTCGAGGACGAGACCTCGGCAGTATCCACGCCGCCCAGGGTGACCTCGGCGGTGCGGTAGCCCTCGGTGCCACTGGCCACCAGCGGGAACGCGCCCAGCAGCTGTGCGGCCTGGCGCAGCACCGGCTCGTCCAGCTGGCGCACGGGCCGGTCGGGCAGCCAGTGTTCGCACAACCGCTGTGCCAGCCGCTTCGGCAGTACCTCGCCCAGCACCGTGCGCAGCTCGGCGGCAGGCCGCTCGCGCTTCATCTGGCGCAACCACTCGCCGGCATCCTGGCCGGGCAGCAAGTCCAGCTCCAGCGCGTCGCCGGGTTGCCAGAACGAGGATATCTGCAGGATCGCCGGGCCACTCACGCCGCGATGGGTCAGCAGCATGAAATTCTGGAAGCTCTTTCCGTTGCAGCGCGCCTCGATGGGCAGAGCGACGCCGCTGAGATCGGCCAGCCGTTCCTGGTGCTTGCCGCTGAGCGTCAGCGGCACCAACCCGGCGCGGGTCGGCAGCACCTGGTGGCCGAACTGCCGGGCCACTTCATAACCAAAGCCGGTGGCACCCATGCTGGGAATGGACAGGCCGCCGGTGGCCACCACCAGCGAGGCGCAATGGAACAGGCCCTGCGTGGTGTGCACGCGGAAACCATCGCTGCCATGCTCGATGCGCTGCACGCTGCAGTCGGTACGCACCTGCACGCCTGCCGCCTGGCATTCGTCCACCAGCATCTTCACGATCTGCTTGGACGAGACATCGCAGAACAACTGGCCCAGCTCTTTTTCGTGATACGCGATGCCGTGCTTGCTTACCAGCTCGATGAAGTGCCAAGGCGTGTAGCGCGCCAGTGCCGACTTGCAGAAGTGCGGGTTGGCCGACAGGAAGTTGGCCGGGGTGGTGCCGGTGTTGGTGAAGTTGCAGCGGCCACCGCCGGACATCAGGATCTTCTTGCCGACCTTGTTGGCATGGTCGATCACCTGCACCTGGCGGCCGCGCTGGCCAGCCGTGATCGCGGTCATCAGCCCGGCCGCACCGGCGCCGATGACCAGCACGTCGCAACGGATCGTGCTCATGCCTTGGCGCGCTTGCGCCAGTTCGGGATCACGTCGAGCTGGATCTGGTCGTTGAGCAGCTGCACTTCACCGTCCTGGATCAGCACGCTCCAGCGCATGGCGCGCTGGATCTGCTGGCCCCAGCGCTCGACGAATTCACCGTCCAGATCAACCACCGAGAGATTGTCAAAGCGCGCCAGGCCCTTGTTCTGCTTGCCCCACCAGATCTCCGAGGCATTGCCGCCGTAGTTGATCACCTGCACCTGGCGGCTGCGGTTGCTGGCCTTGCGGATGCGCGATTCGTCCGGATGGCCCAGGTCGATCCACTGCAGGATGTCGCCGGTGTAGTCGTGTTCCCACAGATCCGGCTCGTCATCGGTGCTCAGGCCGCGGCCGAATTCCAGGCGGTCGCCGGCGTTCAGCGCGAAGGCGAGCAGGCGCACCATCAGGCGATCGTCGGTCTCGGACGGGTGCTGGGCCAAGGTCAGGTTGTGGGTCGCGTAGTAGCCGCGATCCATGTCGCTGATCTGCAGTTCGGCCTTGCGGATGGTGGCGGTGAGGGCCATGGGGGGTCCGTGGACTAAAGACGACAATGATAGAGGTTTGCTCCAGGGGTGTCCGTTGCCGGTCTGTCTGCGCAGCGTCAACGGTGGCACTCTTGCGCTCTTTCCCGTGGCCGGAGTGGACGCCATGACCTTGCCCAGCCGCCTGCAGCTGCCACCCGGCCACTGGTCCAGCCTGCTCGATGGCCTGTGCGCGCGTTTCCCGCGCATCGACCGTGCGCAATGGCAGGACCGCTTCGCCCGAGGCCGCGTGCAGGATGCGCAGGGCAGGGCACTGGCGCCGGACATGCCGTGGCAGGTGGGGCTGGAAATCCAGTACTTCCGCGAGGTGGCCGACGAGCCGGTGATTCCCTTCGCCGAGACCATCCTGCATCTGGATGCGCACCTGCTGGTGGCCGACAAACCGCACTTCCTGCCGGTGACGCCGGCCGGTGGGTATGTACGGGAAACCCTGCTGTCGCGCCTGGTCGCACGCACCGGCAACACCGAACTGGCGCCGCTGCACCGCTTGGACCGGCTGACCGCCGGCCTGGTGCTGTTTTCCACCCAGGCAGCCACGCGTGATGCCTATCAGCGGCTGTTCCGCGAGCGGCGCATCGGGAAGACCTACGAGGCGCTGGCACCGGCGCTGCCGGGGCTGGAGTTTCCGCTGCAGCGGGACAGTCGTCTGGTGCCGGGGGAGCCGTTCTTCCGCATGGCCGAAGTGCCGGGCGAGCCCAATGCCCGCAGCCGGATCGAGCTGATCGAGGCCGAGGGGCCGGTCTGGCGCTACCGGTTGCGGCCGGAAACCGGCCGCAAGCACCAGCTGCGCGTGCATATGGCGATGCTGGGCGCCCCCATCGAGGGCGATGACCTGTATCCGCAGCTGATGCTGCGCCCGGATGAAACGGTCGAGGCGCCCCTGCAGCTGCTGGCGCAGGGGCTGGCCTTCGACGATCCATTGAGTGGGGAGCCCAGGCGGTTCAGCAGCCAGCGTCGCCTGTGCCTGCCGGGCCAGAGCGGGTAGGGCCGTTCAGCGAACCGGGCGTCGCGCCAGCCAGCGGTCCAGTTCGGCCGCGAACAGCTGCCGGTCGCGCGGGCCCAGCGGCGGTGGGCCCCCGGTCTGCACCCCGGCGCCGCGCAGCTCTTCCATGAAATTGCGCATCGACAGCCGCTCGGCCATGTTGTTCGGGGTGTACAGCTGGCCACGCGGGTTCAGCGCCACCGCCTTCTTTTCCAGCACCAGTGCGGCCAGCGGGATGTCCTGGGTGACCACCAGGTCACCGGCGGCGACCCGTTCGACGATGGCGCTGTCGGCCACGTCCAGGCCCTGAGGGACCTGGATCGAGCGCAGCCAGCGTGAGGGCGGGGTCCGGATCCACTGGTTGGCGACCAGGGTCAGCTCGATCCCAACGCGTTCAGCGGCCCGGAACAGGATGTCGCGAATGACGGTGGGGCAGGCGTCCGCGTCTACCCAGATGCGTGGGAGAGCGGGTTCAGCTTGGGTTTCAGCTTCAGTCATTTACCCAGTGTAGGGTAGGAAAATCCTGAATGGGGACTCGGGGTTAGCCTCGATCGGCTGCCAGCCCTTGTCACGTCTAGCGGGCGGGGTCTGCCCATGAACGTCCGGGCTATCGCTTTTTGCAGAAAACACGCGTATCGTTCGTCCCACTGTGTTTGCTAGGGTCACCGTGAATCGTGGCCTGGTGCAGTTGATCTCACGATCCGCTCATCGATCCGCTTTACCAACGCCTGCAACTCAGTCTCGGCCCCGATACCCGGTGGCTGCGATTTTTTCAACATGTGTTTCAGGAGTTAGTCAAATGTCTGATCGTCAGACCGGCACCGTCAAGTGGTTCAACGACGCCAAGGGCTTCGGCTTCATCACCCCGGAAAGCGGCCCGGACCTGTTTGTGCACTTCCGTGCCATCCAGGGCACCGGCTTCAAGACCCTGCAGGAAGGCCAGAAGGTTACCTTCATCGCCGTCCAGGGTCAGAAGGGTATGCAGGCTGACCAGGTGCAGGCGGTCTAATCCGTCTGCTACCGTTTGGTAGCCAGAACGCCGGAAGCGAAAGCTTCCGGCGTTTTTTATTGCCCGCTGTTTTTTGTAGAGTCGAGCCACGCTCGACTGTTCTCAAAGCCAGTCGAGCATGGCTCGACTCTACAAAGGGCATGCACTGCGCGCGGTACGATGTGGGCCTCCCCAAGGATCGTCCCCATGCGCATCGTCCACCACCTGGAAAACTCCCGTTCCCTGCGCGTGCTGTGGATGCTGGAGGAGCTGGGGCTGGACTACGAACTGCGCCGTTATCCGCGTGATCCGAAGACGCTGCTGGCGCCGCCGGAACTGCGCAACGTGCATCCGCTGGGCAAGTCGCCGGTGCTGCAGGATGGCGAACTGGTACTGGCCGAGTCCGGGGCGATCCTCGACTACCTCGCTGACCGTTACGACACGCAGCGCCAGCTGTCGCCGTCACCGATGCCGGCCGACGGAGCTGAACGCATCGCCTACCGCTACTGGCTGCACTATGCCGAAGGTTCGGCGATGCCGCCGCTGCTGCTGACCCTGGTGATCGGTCGCATCCGCAGCGCACCGATGCCGTTCTTCGCGCGCCCGATCGCACGCAGCATCGCCGACAAGGCCGAGCGCGGCTTCATCGGTCCGCAGCGGCGCCTGCACCTGGACTGGATGGAGCGCCGCCTGGCCGAAAGCCCGTGGTTTGCTGGCGAGCGCTTCAGTGCGGCCGACATCCAGATGAGCTTCCCGATCCAGGCCGCTGCCGCACGGGGTGGTGGCCTCGACGACAAGCCGGCACTGCGTGGCTTCCTCAAGCGCATCAGCGAGCGGCCGGCCTACCAGCGTGCCGAAGCCCATGGCGGGCATCTGCAGGCGCTCAGCGGCAATTGAGGCGGGCGGCGGCCGCCCCCATCTTCAACCCCATGGATACCGACAGCCCCCGTTTCGACAACCGCCTGCTGCATACGCTGCCAGGCGACCCCGAATCCGGCCCACGCCGCCGCGAAGTGCTGGGCGCCGCCTGGTCGCCAGTGATGCCGACCCCGGTGACGGCGCCCACGCTGCTGGCCTGGGCGCCGGACGTGGCCGAAATGCTCGGCTTCGATACCGCTGAGGTCGAGAGCGAAGGTTTCGCGCGTGTATTCGGTGGCAACGCACTGTATGCAGGCATGCAGCCATGGGCGGCCAACTACGGTGGCCATCAGTTCGGCCATTGGGCGGGCCAGCTCGGCGACGGCCGCGCGATCACGCTGGGCGAACTGGTCGCACCCGATGGCCGTCACTGGGAACTGCAGCTGAAGGGTGCCGGACCGACGCCGTATTCGCGCGGCGCCGATGGGCGCGCAGTGCTGCGCTCGTCGATCCGCGAATTCCTGTGCAGCGAAGCGATGCACCATCTGGGGGTGCCGACCACGCGCGCGTTGTCGCTGGTCGGTACCGGCGACGACGTGGTGCGTGACATGTTCTATGACGGTCATCCGCGCGCCGAGCCTGGTGCCATCGTATGCCGGGTGTCGCCGTCGTTCCTGCGCTTTGGTTCGTTCGAGCTGCCTGCGTCGCGTGGTGAAACCGCGTTGCTGCAGCAGCTGGTTGATGCCTGCATCGCCCGCGATTTCCCCGAGCTGGAAGGGGAGGGCGAGACGCTGTACGGCGACTGGTTCGCGCAGATCGCGGTGCGCACCGCCGAGATGATCGCGCACTGGATGCGCGTGGGTTTCGTGCATGGCGTGATGAACACCGACAACCTTTCCGTGCTCGGTCTCACGCTCGACTACGGTCCCTACGGCTGGGTCGAGGACTTCGATCCGGACTGGACGCCGAACACCACCGACGCGCAGGGCCGCCGTTATCGTTTCGGCACCCAGCCACAGGTGGCATACTGGAACCTGAGCCGGTTGGCGCAGGCGCTGTCGCCGTTGTTTGCCGATGTCGCGCCGCTGCAGGCGGGCTTGGCGGCGTATCAGTCCACCTTCGTGGCCTGCACGCGCCGCGATGCTGCCGCCAAGCTCGGACTGGCCGCGGCCGACGATGATGACCTGCAGCTCTACCTGCGCTGGCAGCAGCTGATGCAGGACGGTGCCATGGACATGACCCTGGCCTGGCGCGCGCTGATGCGTATCGATCCGACGACACCGGATGCGACGGTTCTGGACGCGGTGTACTACGACGAGGCGCGCCAGCAGGCGGTGCAGGCTCCGTTGCAGCAGTGGCTGCAGGACTACGCGGCACGGTTGCAGGCCGATCCGCTGTCGGCCACTGAGCGCACGGCGAAGATGGCCGCGGCCAATCCGCTGTACGTGCTGCGCAACTGGTTGGCGCAGGAAGCCATCGATCGTGCAGAGCAGGGCGACCTCGGTGGCGTTCACGCACTGCAGGACGTGCTGCGTGATCCGTACACCGAGCGTGCCGGGCTGGAGCATTTCGCCGGCAAGCGCCCGGCGTGGGCCGACAACCGCGCCGGCTGCTCGATGCTGTCCTGCAGTTCCTGAGGGTGGGTTTCGGCAGGGCTGCGCCCTGCACCCGCAGAGGCCACCGTGCAAGCAAAGACCAAAGCCAAAGCGGCTCTGGATTGCTGATGGTCTGGCGGGGCGGTGTGGGGCTGCAGGACGCGCCGTAAACCCGTCCATGGGGGCTCGATGGCGCCATCCATGGCGCCAACGGTCC
>NZ_JAWJTG010000072.1:0-10587 GCF_032911605.1 Stenotrophomonas mexicanensis | reverse complement strand
GGCCGGCACCCCCCATCAATCCCGAGGTTGCCGGCCAGCGGCCGGCACTACCCGCAGCACTTGCGCTAAGCTCGGCCTGTCATCGACCTGCAATACGCGGTGCGCGCCGGGGAAGGCGCGTGCCGTCCGGGGATGGCACACAGGGGAGCGCGCCCGCCAGGGCGCGCTGGCATTGCGCATCGAGAGATTGGGGGGAGGCAATGGCTTTGCTGCACGCCAAGACGGCCGCTGGCCGCCAGGAAATCGAGGACCGTGGTCGGCGCCTGCCGGCGGCACTGCGTTCGATCCTGCTGATGGTCGACGGCCATCGCGATGACACTGAACTGCGCGGCCTGTTCGAAGGCCTGCGCGCGCCACCGGACGCACTGGAGCAATTGTCAGCGCAGGGCCTGATTGAAGTGATCGGCGGAAGTGTCGAAGCCGCACCGACGCGCAGCATCAGCACCGGCCGTGAACAGGACCCGGCGCTGTACCAGCAGCTGTACGACGCGATGAGTGAGGCCGTGCGTCGGCATCTGGGCCTGAAGGGCTATTTCATGCAGTTGAAGATCGAACGCTGCACCGATGCGCTGGCACTGGAACGCCTGTGCCCGGAACTGCTGGCGGCGGTGGGCAAGGCGCGCAGCCCGGCATTGGCGCAGCGCTGGTGGCAGGAGACCCAGGCGGCCGTGGTCAATGGTGGCGGCGAGGTCGTGCAGGCCTGAGCCACCGCGTAAAGTGATCGGTTCACTTCCCCACAAAGAGTCCCGCGTGCAGGACGACCACGACGACACCGATACCCCCGGCTGGGACGCGATCAATGCGGCGCTGGCGCCGCTGTATGCCGGGCAGGAACCGCGTCACTTCGGCACCGCGCTTCCGTACACGCTCGGTGGCCAGGATCCGCTCGATGGCATCAGCGTGTACTGGGCGGATGCGCCGGTACCGCATTGGCATTACATCACCTACGGCTTCTCCGAGCTGTACGCAAAGGAGAGCAGTGATGCCACCGCCAGTGGCTATGGTTTCGAGCTGACCTTCCGCCTCGCTGCCGACGCCGGTGAGAACGCCGGCAGCACGCCACCGGTGTGGCCGATGAACCTGCTGCAGAACCTGGCGCGCTATGTGTTCGGCAGTGGCAACGTGTTCGAGGACGGCCATCACCTCAACGCCAACGGCCCGATCGCGTTGGAGACCAACACGCGCTTGTGCCATCTGGCCTTCGTCGCAGATCCGCAGTTGCCCGCACGCGACACCGCCAATGGCCACCTGCAGTTCCTGCAGCTGGTCGGGCTGACCGATGAGGAGATGGAAGCGGTCAAGCGCTGGTCGACGCGCGGCGTGCTGCAGGCGCTGCAACCGGCGATGCCGCTGTGGATCAGCGACCTGCATCGCGGCAACCTGCTGGAGGATCCGGCACTGGCTGCACAGGTGCAGACAGGCAGCGAGCGCGAGGGCTCCAGCACCGGCATGCTGTTCATCGAGACGCTGGACTGGCGGCAGGAGGCGGGCGTCACCACCCTGGTGCTCGGTGCGGGCCAAGTGGCCAGCGTGAGCGAGCTGCTGCCGCTACGGCTGCGCCACGGCAAATCGCTGGAACTGGTCAGCCGCGAGCGGCAGTGGGAATTCATTCCGGCCGCGCGCGGTGAAACCGGCGAGGTATCGGCCGACAGCGCGCGCTGGGCACTGGACGAGTCGGGACTGCAGGCGCTGGCAGGCGTGCGGGCCGAGCGCGGGATCTACCCGGTGGCCGGGGCGCTGCGCATCGAAGTGGTGCCGACGTACCTGCGCGATGCCAAGGGCGAAGTGATCCGCCAGATCGGCTGAGTGTGGCGATTGCACCTATAGGGGCAGAGCCGTCTGCTGCGAAGACGGCTCCGACCCATGGTCTGGATCAGGCCAGGCCCTCGGCCTTCAGCGCGGCCTGCACGCCGGCATCGGCATCCATGCGCGCCTTGTAGGCGGCCAGGTTGTCCAGGCCGGACAGGTCGACCTTGGTGCCAGCAGCCCAGCGCAGCGTGATGTAGAAGTACGGGTCGGCGAAGCTGCGGAAGCCGGCCAGCCACGGCTTGTCGGCCAGCTGCTTGTCGGCGGTCTCGAACAGGGCGCGCAGGCGCTTGCGCGCGGCGGCGCGGATCGCATCGAACTGGCTCTCGTCGGCAATGAACTTGCCCGGCGCGAACAGCGGCGAGAAGGCAGGATGCACATCGGAATTGACGAAGGCCAGCCAGCGGGTGGCTTCGGCGCGCTGGCGCGGGCTGCCGTCGCCGCCGAGGCCGGCCTGCGGGAAGCTGTCGGCGATATAGCCCATGATCGCGGCGTTCTGCAGCAGCACGAAGTCGCCGTCGACCAGTGCGGGGACGGCACCGGCCGGATTGATCTTGAGGAATTCCGGGCCCTTCAGGGTGTCCTTGTTCAGCAGTTCAACCTCGAACGGCTGGCCGGTCCACTGCAGGGCGATGTGGTCGGCGGTGGAACAGGCACCGGGCTTGCTGTACAGCTTCATGGGAACTCCAGGTGATGCGGGCGGGAAACGCCCACTATCCCAGAGCTTGCCAGCGGGCGGCAACGCTGCCGCCAGCACGGATCGTTACGACTGCCGCGGCTTGAGGTTCTGCACCTTATAGAAGGTGTGATCGCCGATGGTGGCCACCTGGTAGGCATTGCGCCAGTTCGGGCTGGCAATGGACAGCGCGGCGAAGTGGCTGGCACCGGGCACGATCTCGCGGCGCTCGCCGGCCGGCAGCGCCCAGTTGCGCTCGGCGTCGAAGGCCACGTTCATCGCCTCGCTCCAGGCCGCATCATTGCCCAGCTGGGTGCCGGGCGAGACGATGGTCGGTGCGAACTGCTTGCGCGCGGTGACCACCTGGCACATGGAGTCGCCCCACAGGCCACTGTCGAGGCGGCGCAGGGCGACCTCGGCGACGGCCTGCTGGCCACGCAGGGTCTGGTCGCGGGCTTCCAGGTAAACGGTGGTGCTCAAACACAATGAATCAGCGGCCGGCTGAGGCAACAACTGCGACAGCCAGAGAATCCAGGCCAGTTTCATATAACTCCTTGCTCCGTATGGGCCGCACGCTCCGGTTCCGGCCGCGGGGGCGACAGGAGGCGGGGTACGACTTGGCGTCATGGGGAGGCGGCCATCGGGGCCGCCCCGTGGGCAGCCCCAAAAGAAACGATCAGTACCGATCGAGGGGCTGCGCCGGCTCACCGGAAACTGGCTGGTGAGCGGAAAGATGGCGCAAGGTAGGGGGGGATAGCCGAACGCATCGTGAACCGCCCGGCTTGACATTCAGGTTCGGCAGGGGTGACGGAAATCACATTCCGCCCCCCATTCAGGCGCTCATCAGAGCGCGGCGGCCACCCGGCTGCCCTGGTCGATGGCCCGCTTCGCATCCAGTTCGGCGGCCACATCGGCACCCCCGATCAGCTGCGCGTTGATGCCGGCGGCCTGCAGTTCGGCCTGCAATGCACGGTTCGGTTCCTGCCCGGCGCAGATCACCACATGGTCGACCGGCAGCAGCTGTTCGCTGCCTTCCACGCGGATGCGCAGGCCCTCGTCGTCCACGCCCAGGTACTCGACGCCACCGAGCATGCGCACGCCCTTGGCCTTCAGTGTGGCGCGGTGAATCCAGCCAGTGGTCTTGCCCAGTCGCGCGCCGGGCTTGCCCGGGCTGCGCTGCAGCAGCCACAGCCGACGCGGTGACGCCTCGACCTCGGGCCGGCCCAGCGAGCCGCGGGCCTCGAACGCGCTGTCCACGCCCCATTCGGCCATCCAGCGTTGCGGGTCGAGGGAGGGTGACTCACCTGCGTGGCTGAGGAACTCGCCGACATCGAAGCCGATGCCGCCGGCGCCGATGATCGCCGCATTGGTGCCCACTTCAACCCGGCCCAGCAGCACGTCCAGGTAGCTGACCACCTTGGCGTGGTCGGCGCCGGGGAAGTCGACCTTGCGCGGGGTGATGCCGGTGGCCAGCACCACCTCGTCGAAGCCGGCCAGGGTGGCGGCATCGGCGCGGGTGCCGAGGCGCAGCTGCACGCCGGTTTCGGCCAGCGTGTGGCGGAAGTAGCGCAGGGTCTCGTGGAACTCTTCCTTGCCGGGGATGCGCTTGGCCACGTTGAACTGGCCGCCGATCTCCTCGTTGGCATCGAACAGGGTGACCTGGTGGCCGCGCTGGGCAGCGACGGTGGCACACGCCAGGCCTGCCGGGCCAGCACCGACCACGGCAACTTTCTTCGGCGTGGCGGTGGGGCGATAGACCAGCTCGGTCTCGTGGGCGGCGCGCGGATTGACCAGGCAGCTGGCCAGCTTGTTCTCGAACACGTGGTCCAGGCAGGCCTGGTTGCAGGCGATGCAGGTGTTGATTGCCTCGGCGCGGCCGGCACGGGCCTTGTTCGGCCATTGCGGGTCGGCCAGCAGCGGCCGCGCCAGCGACACCATGTCGGCGCCGCCGCCGGCCAGGATGCGCTCGGCCACGTCGGGCATGTTGATGCGGTTGGTCGCCACCAGCGGCACCTTCACATGCGGCTTGAGCTTGGCGGTGACCCCGGCGAAGGCAGCGCGCGGCACCGAGGTGGCAATGGTCGGAATACGGGCTTCGTGCCAGCCGATGCCGGAATTGATGATCGTCGCGCCGGCGGCCTCGATGGCCTGCGCCTGCTGCACGATCTCCTCCCAGTTGCTGCCGTCCTCCACCAGGTCCACCAGCGACAGGCGGTAGATGATGATGAAGTCCGGGCCACAGGCCTCGCGGATGCGGCGCACGATCTCGACCGCGAAGCGCATGCGCTGGTTGGCATCGCCGCCCCAGCGGTCGGTGCGCTTGTTGGTGCGCGGGGCGATGAACTCGTTGATGAGGTAGCCCTCCGAGCCCATCACTTCCACACCGTCGTAGCCAGCCTCGCGGGCCAGCTTCGCGCTGCGTGCGTAGTCGGCGATATGCCGCTCGACGCCGCTGGCCGACAACGCACGCGGGGTGAACGGGTTGATCGGTGCCTTCAGCTTCGACGGCGCCACCGACAAAGGGTGGTAGGCATAGCGGCCGGCATGCAGCAGCTGCAGGCAGATCTTCGCGCCGTGCTGGTGCGCGGCGGCGGTGAGCTGACGGTGCGGGCGTACTTCCCAGGGCCAGGACAGCTTGCCGCCGAACGGCTTCAGCCAGCCGACCACGTTCGGCGCGAAGCCGCCGGTGACGATCAGGCCGACACCGCCCTCGGCGCGTTCGGCGAAGTAGGCCGCCAGCCGCGGGAAGTCGCGGGCGCGATCCTCCAGGCCGGTGTGCATCGAGCCCATCAATACGCGGTTGCGCAGCTGGGTGAAGCCCAGGTCCAGCGGGGCGAACAGATGGGGGTAGGCGCTTTCGTTGGCTGGCGACATTGTCGATACGCTTGCGTACGGAAGCGCGAAGCGTGCCGCGAAACGGCGGCCGGGGCAAGGGCCGGCCTTTGGGTAGTGCCGGCCGCTGGCCGGCATCCTGGGCAGATCAGGGTGCTTGCGGCTGCCGGCCAGCGGCCTGCACTACCGGGGTGCGACCGATCCCGAACCAGCCCAGCGTGACACCACACAGCGGACCGATCAGCAGGGCGAAGGCGAGGGTGCCGAGGCCGACATTGCCGCCCAGCCACCAGCCCAGCAGCAGCACGCTGCCCTCGATCAGGCTGCGCACCTTCCAGATCGGCCAGCCGGTGCGGGCATGCAGGCCGGTCATCAGGCCGTCGCGCGGGCCGGGACCGAGGCGGGCGCCGATGTACAGGCCGGTGGCCAGCGCGACCAGCAGCATGCCGGCGCAGAACATTGCCAGCTGCCAGCCAAGGCCGACGGCCGGCGGCAGCAGCCATAGCCCGAACTGCGCGGAGGGGCCGATCAGCATCACGTTGAGCACGGTCCCTACACCCGGCTTCTGCCGCAGCGGCCACCACAGCAGCAACACCAGTGCGCCGATGACATTGGTCGCCAGGCCGAACGACAGCGGCGTCTGCGCGGCGATGCCCTGTGACAGGACATCCCAGGGCGCCACGCCGATGGCCGCACGGATCATCAGCGAGGCGCCGAAGCCGTACAGGAACAGGCCGGTGATCAGTTGCAGCAGGCGCAAGGGCAGGGCGGTGGGCATGGCGGTCTCGGGGGAGAGGAATCTGTTTCCACCGTAATCCCGATCCAGTCACTTCCATAGATACAGATGCCAGCCAATTCGCTGCCACAGGCGGGATCTGCTCCGTTCTGTAGAGTCGAGCTTGCTCGACTGCTCCTGATGAATCAGTCGAGCAAGCTCGACTCTACGCCCAGGCCGCGGAGCCGGGCATGGGCTCGGCTTTACAGCGGCGTTCCAGCCTGGCTCAGTCGCCCCAGCCTGCCAGCGCCAGCTTGCCCACCGTGCGTCCGCTGGCCAGGCGCTGATGCGCGATGTCCAGATTTGCCGCATTGATCGGGCCCAGGCTTTCACTGAGGGTGCCGCGCAGCTGGCCGGCATCGATCATGCTGGCCGTGCGGCTGAGGATGCGGTGCTGCTCGATGCAGTCGGCAGTGGCAAAGCGCGAGCGCGCGAACATGAACTCCCAGTGGATGCCGATGCACTTGGCTTTGTAGGGATCGCCGATGCGCAGCGGCCCACGCGGCTCGACGATCAGGCCCACATGTCCCTGCGGCGCCAGCAGCAGGCCCAGTTCGTCCCAGTAGTGATCGGTGTCGGCCAGGTTGAGTGCGACCTGCACCGTGTCGATGCCCAGCGCCTGCAGCTGGGCCTGAAGTGGTTGCCGGTGGTCGATCACGTGCCGGGCACCCATCTGCCGGCACCAGTCGGCCGAGGCCTCGCGCGACGCCGTGGCGATCACCTCGAAACCCGCATGGCGGGCCAGCTGGATTGCCATCGAGCCGACCCCGCCCGCACCGCCGATCACCAGCAGGTGCTGGCCGGCGTGGCGGCGATCGTCCAGCCGCAGCGGCATGCGCTCGAACAGCAGCTCCCAGGCGGTGAGCGTGGTCAGCGGCAGCGCTGCGGCTTCAGCGAAATCCAGCGTGGTTGGCTTGCGCGCGACCAGGCGTTCATCCACCCAGTGGTACTGCGCATTGCAGCCGGGGCGGGTGACATCGCCTGCGTAATAAACCTCGTCACCGGAGGCAAACAGGCTCGCCTCGTCGCCGATTGCCTCGACCACGCCGGCAGCGTCCCAACCCAGCACGCGGGGTGCCTGGAGCGTGGCCGGATCCGTGCTGGCACGCTGCTTGCCATCGACGGGGTTGACTGAAACCGCCTCGACCCGGACCAGCAGGTCACGGCCCCGGGGAGGCAGCGGCGGAGGCAGGTGGATATCGCACAGGGCAGGGGCGGATTCACGACTCAGGGCGACGGCTTTCATCACGGCTCCGGCTGGGTTCGTGGCTCCATCATAAGGTTCCTCACGTTTCCGCAGACGCGCCGAACCGTTTGATGCAGCGCGTTGCGCAATATGTCGTTTTCCCCGCCTAAACCCCGTCAAACCCTTGCAGCGTGAGGGTCTTGCGGATTTTCATCATCCTGTATAGGGTTTCAACGTCGGACCGGCGGACGGTCGGGCGCAACACTTCACATGTTACGGGACTGTTAACATGGCCTTCACCCGCCTGAGCATAATGTTCGCGGCGGTGGCGTGCTGAATCGGCTGTCGTACATCGACGCACTTGTGCTGGCCCATGCCTCTACCGGTTTCATACCCCCGAAATAGGAGCTGTACTCAATGAACAAGAAGATCCTTACTGCCGCGCTGCTGGGCGGCCTGGCTTTTGCCCAGGCAGCTTCGGCGCAGGAGTTCGATGACCGCTGGTACCTGACCGGTTCGGCCGGCTTCAACTTCCAGGACAGCGACCGTCTGACCAATGACGCTCCGTTCGTGACCCTGGGCCTGGGCAAGTTCATCAGCCCGAACTGGTCGCTGGACGGTGAGCTGAACTATCAGAACCCGAACTTCGATTCGAACAAGGACCTGAACTGGTCGCAGTACGGCGTCTCGCTGGACCTGCGTCGCCACTTCATCAAGGAAGGCCGCGGCTGGAACCCGTACATCGTCGGTGGCCTGGGCTACCAGAAGTCGGAAGAAGAGTACCCGGCGCTGAATGCCAACGGTCCGCGCCAGCGTAAGGACGGCAACGTTGCCGCCAAGCTGGGCGTCGGCCTGCAGACCACCTTCGAAAAGCGCGTTGCTGTCCGCGCCGAAGTGGCCTACCGCGCTGACTTCGACGACCAGAGCGTTGCCGCTCCGAAGGAAGACTGGTTCGGTGACGTGCTGGCTTCGGTCGGCGTCGTGATCCCGCTGGGCCCGGCTCCGGTCGCGGCTGCTCCGGCTCCGGCTCCGGTTGCTCCGAGCTGCGCCGACCTGGATGACGACGGTGACGGCGTCAACAACTGCGACGACAAGTGCCCGAACTCGCAGCCGGGTCAGACCATCGGTCCGGACGGTTGCCCGGTGCCGGTCTCCATCGACCTGAAGGGCGTCAACTTCGACTTCGACAAGTCGAACCTGCGTCCGGACGCCGTGGCGATCCTGAGCGAAGCCACCGAGATCCTGAAGCGTTACCCGGATCTGCGCGTTGAAGTTGCCGGTCACACCGACTCGAAGGGTACCGACGCTTACAACCAGAAGCTGTCGGAGCGTCGTGCTACCGCCGTGTACAACTACCTGACCAAGAACGGCGTTGACGCCGGCCGCCTGGTCGGCCCGATCGGCTACGGCGAGAGCCGTCCGATTGCTCCGAACACCAACCCGGATGGTTCGGACAACCCGGAAGGTCGCGCCAAGAACCGTCGTACCGAGCTGAACGTCCAGAACTAAGTTCTGACGATCTGCCAGTAGGACACAGCAGGACCCGGCTTCGGCCGGGTCTTGTTGTTTCCGTAGCCCGGAATCCGCGTGTCCGTCGGTCCGGGAACAACCGTTCGTCGGGTTTTTATCCGTAAAACCAATGAGTTGCCGTATTCATTGAAAGTGGCGCTTGAAAGCTGTCGCGGCATTGCTAAACTCGCCGCGTCACTTCCTTTCCTGGATGCCCTTCATGCTGCGCTCTGCATCGGCCGCCTTCCTGGCGCTGGCCCTGGTTCCCGCCGCCCACGCTGCGGTCGATTGCTCGGTCAACACCAGCGCCTCGCCGCTGCCGTTGCCGGCTACGACCATCGCGCCGGTGGCCGACGAGCTCTACATCCGTGGCAACCAGTTGGGCATGCCGGCCGGCGTGCTGAGCAGCAACTACGATCCGTCGCAGTCGCTGGACCAGGTGCTGCAGCGCCTACGCATCGATGGTTGCCAGAACATCGCCAAGGCCATTCCGAGCGCCCCGGCAGTGAAGCCGAACGATCCGGCGGCCTACAAGCCGCAGACCGAATTCGACAACACGCCCTGGCGCTTCGACATGAGCCAGAACGGCAAGCGCATGACCGCCGAAGAGTTCGACGCCTGGATGAAGGCGCGTGGCGTGCGTGTGGTCAAGGCGCGTCCGGCTCCGGCCGCCACTCCGGCCCCGGCCGAAGCACCGGCTGAGACCAAGCCGGTCGACAAGAAGTAAGCACCGCGGGGAGCAGAGGCTTGCGCACGCGCCGCCCACCTGCCGCCCCCGCCGCCCGCTCCCGCGCACCGCGTGGGCGTGCGACTCCCGCTGCCACAGCCGCCGGTGTCCGTCATGGCCTGGCGCGCGTGCTGTCCAAGGCCGGTGTGTGTTCGCGCAGCGAGGCCGCGCGCTGGATCGCCGATGGCCGCGTGCGCGTCTCCGGCCGCATCGTGCGGGATCCCGAATTCCCGATTGGGCAGCCGGCGCCGCCGATCGAGGTCGATGGCCAGCCGATGGGCGCGCCGCAGCGCCTGTACCTGATGCTCAACAAACCGCGTGGGGTGGTGACCACCGCGCAGGATGAGCGTGGCCGCGATACCGTGTACCGGTGCTTCGATGGTGCCGGCCTGCCGTGGATCGCGCCGGTCGGGCGCCTGGACAAGGCCAGTGAAGGGTTGTTGCTGTTCAGCAACGATCCGCAATGGGCGGCGCGCCTGACCGACCCGCAGACCGGGCCGGACAAGACCTACCACGTGCAGGTCGACCGCCTGCCCGATGACGCCACGCTGGCGGCCCTGCAGGCCGGCGTGGACGACGAGGGCGAGTTCCTCGTCGCCCAGGCTGTGCGCGTGCTGCGCAGCGGCGACAAGACCGCGTGGCTGGAGGTGGTCCTCGACGAGGGCCGCAACCGCCACATCCGCCGCCTGTTGGCGGCCTTCGACCTGCAGGTGCTGCGCCTGGTCCGGGTTGCGATCGGCGGGCTGCAGCTCGGCGATCTCGGCAAGGGCCAGTGGCGGGTGCTGGAGGTCAGTGACCAGCAGCGGCTGGGGGCCGCTGCACCGGGCTGATCATCGCCCGCGGCCGGCGGTTGCCGGCCACCGTTCCAGGCGTAGGGGGCGTCTGGCTGCTGAATTTCCCGAACGGAGCCTGCCCATGTACCACCCGACCCTCAACCAAACCCTGCGCTGCGCAGGCCTGCTGCTGCCGATGGTGCTGCTGACCGCCTGTGGTGGCCACAAGAAGGTGGCCAAGGCGGAAATGCCGGCCGAGACCCCGGTGGTGGAAGTGAAGACCCCGGAGCTGGATGGTCGCGG
>NZ_JAWJTG010000071.1:0-11207 GCF_032911605.1 Stenotrophomonas mexicanensis | reverse complement strand
GGCCAGCGGCCGGCACTACCGCGGGTGCCGGGCCGCAGGCCCGGCCGATCAACTCACACCACCGGTTCGCGCAGGGCGGGGTTGTCCCAGCCCGGGCGCGGTGCGAAACGGTCACCATGGCGCTGCTGCAGCGCCTTCAACCGCTCGACGATCGCGTCGGCACCCACTGCGCGGATGTGCTGGATCGGACCACCGCGGAACGGTGCGAAGCCGGTGCCGAAGATCACGCCGGCATCCAGCAGGTCCGCATCCGCCACCACGCCTTCGTGCAGGCACGCCACCGCTTCGTTCAACAGCGGCAGGATCAGGCGGTCCTCCAGATCGGCCGGGGCCTGGTAATCGCTGGCCACGTCCGGCTTCTTCGGCTTGCCGTTCTCCCAGGTGTAGATGCCCTGGCCATCCTTCTTGCCGCGCTTGTCCGGTTCCACCGTCTGCAGCGCGGCCGGAATCTGCAGGCCCAGGAACGGTGCCAGTTCGCGGCCGACACCGGCGGCTACGTCCAGGCCCACGGTATCGATCAGTTCGATCGGGCCCATCGGCATGCCGAACTTCACCGCCGCCCTGTCGATCACCGGGCCCGGGATGCCTTCGGCGTAGGCAGTGGCGGCTTCCAGCATGTACGGGAACAGCACGCGGTTGACCAGGAAGCCCGGGCTGCCGGCCACCGGCACCGGGAACTTGCCCAGTGCCTTGCAGAACGCGGCCAGGCGACGTTCGGTCTCAGGCGCCATGCCGTCGTGATGGATGATTTCCACCAGCGGCATCTGCGCGACCGGGTTGAAGTAGTGCAGGCCAGCGAACTGTGCCGGGCGCTGGATGTGGTCGCGCAGCTCCACCAGCGGAATCGACGAGGTGTTGGTGGTCAGCAGCGCATCCAGCTTCATCTTCGGTTCCAGCGTCTGGTACAGCGCGCGCTTGGCTTCCGGGTTCTCGATGATCGCCTCGATCACCAGATCGGCCTCGGCCACGCCGCTGCCTTCCAGGTCGGCACGCAGGCGCGCGGCCACCGCGGGACGCTTGCTCTCGTCGCGCACCTTCTTGGCGAACAGCGCCTGCGCGCGTTCCATGGCCGGGTCGATGAAGCGCTGCTCGCGGTCCTGCAGGGTCACCTCGAAGCCCTTGTAGGCGGCCCACGCGGCGATATCACCGCCCATCACGCCGGCGCCGACCACGTGCACGTGGCGGATGCCGGAATCACCACCGCCGAGGCCCTTCAGGCGCTCGGTCAGGAAGAAAATGCGGATCAGGTTGCGCGCGGTCGGCGTGCTGGCCAGCTTCACCACGGCACGCCGCTCGGCATCCAGGCGTGCCTGGATCGGCTTGCCGCCGCTGCGCTGCCAGGTGCTGATCAGCGCGTAGGGCGCCGGGTACTGGTCCTTCTTGGCCTTGCGCGCGACCTGCTTGACCATCTGCGGTGCCAGCAGGGTGCGGGCCAGCCAGGTGTTGGTGGCCCAGGCCGTCGCGCGCTGCTTGAACGGGCGGGTGGTGCCGGACAGCGCCAGCGCGACGGCGGTGTCGAGCACCACCGCCGGTGCCACCACCTTGTCGACCAGGCCGATGCCGCGCGCGGCCGAGGCCGACAGGGTCCGGCCGGTCAGCATCATGTCCATCGCCGCCGGTGCGCCGACCAGCTGAGGCAGGCGCGCGCTGCCACCCCAGCCCGGGAAGATGCCCAGCTGGGTCTCCGGCAGGCCGATGCGGGTGCTGCTGTCATTGGAGGCCACCCGGTAGCGGCAGGCCAGCGCCAGCTCGGTACCGCCGCCCAGGCAGTGGCCGTGGATGGCTGCCACGGTCGGGCAGGGCAGTTCAGCCAGCTTCTGGTAGGTGGCCTGGCCGCGACGGATGGCGTCGTTGACGGTGCCGCGGCGGTCGAACTCCTGGAACTCCTTCAGGTCGGCACCGGCAATGAAGCCGGCCTTCTTCAGCGACTGGATCACCACGCCCTTGGGCGGGTCCAGTGCAATGCGCTCGAGCAGGTCGCCCAGTTCCAGCAGCACGTCCTGCGACATGGCGTTGACGCTGCTGTCCTGACGATCCAGGGAGAGAACCACCACGCCGTCGTCGCGGATCTCGGGGTGCCAGTGGCTGAAGCGGAGACCATCGAAGCCTGAGAGCATGGACGTTCCATCCGGTTGTGTATGGAGAAGCGGCTATGATCCAGAGGTTGTTTCCCCCGCGTCAAATCCCAATAGCAGGGGAGTGGCGACCCCGGATCCATGGCCGTGGACCGGGACGCTAACGGAACGGTGGTTAAAAGCTGGTGCGGCGCCAGGTGATCGGCGACTGAACTTTTCCCGGGATTGGCAGTCTCATTGCCCGACGTCGGTTGGGCTGACAGGAGTGCGGCCCCTCATGGCCGATGTTGATACACCTCAGGAGCTGGATCTGGAACTGGTCCGGCGCGTGCAGCACGGCGAGAGCGCCGCGTTCGATGTCCTGGTGCGCAAGTACCAGCATCGCGTGGTGGCCCTGGTCGGTCGCTACATCGCCGACTGGAGCGAATGTCAGGACGTCGCCCAGGACACTTTCATCCGTGCGTACCGCGCGATCGGAAGTTTCCGCGGCGATGCCCAGTTCTCAACCTGGTTGCATCGAATCGCCGTGAATACCGCCAAAAACTACCTGGCTTCACACAATCGCCGGCCGCCGACCGATGACATCGACATCGGTGACGCCGAACAGTTCGACAGCGGGACGCGCCTGCGCGACACCGATACGCCCGAACGCGAGTTGATGCGCCAGGAACTGGAACAGACGGTGATGAAGGCCGTCAATGCGCTGCCGGAAGAACTCCGGTTGGCGATCACCCTGCGCGAGGTGGAAGGCCTGAGTTACGAAGATATCGCGCAGAAAATGGGGTGCCCGATCGGCACCGTGCGTTCACGGATCTTCCGGGCGCGCGAGGCGATCGACACCGAACTCCGGCCGCTGTTGGACATCGGCAGCGCCACCCGTGAGAAGAGCCGCGTATGACCAGTAATCCGTTCAACGAATCGCAGAACCACCAATCGCCCGCCGGGCAGCGCCTGGACCAGCGCCATCGCGAACAGCTGTCGGCTCTGGTCGATGGCGAGCTGGGCGCCGACGAAGCGCGCTTCCTGCTGCGCCGGATGGAGCACGACCCCGAGCTGGCCGGCTGCCAGGAACGCTGGCAGCTGCTGGGTGACGTGATGCGCGGGCAGGCCTCGGCGCTGGCGCCGGCCGGCTTCAGCGCGGCCGTGGCCGCCGCCATCGCTGCCGAACCGGCGCCGCAGGCCGAGCCGCGCCGCGAGGTGCGCCGCAGCGGTTGGCGGGCCTGGGGCGGTGGCGCCGCACTGGCCGCCTCGGTGGCGGCGGTGGCGCTGTTCATGGGCGGCGAGAAGCTGAAGGAAGCCACCCCGGGCGGGCCGTTGGCACCGCAGGTGATCGCCAGCCAGGCCGAACTTGCGCCCGCACCGGCGCCGACGACGCCGGCTCCGGTAACCGAAGCCTCGGTGGATACCGCCGCAATGGCCGTGGCCGGTGTACCGGCAGTGGCCATGGCCGCGGCCAGCCGACGCCAGGACACCCGTCGCGCCAGCGCTACCCGCAGCCAGCAGGCCGCGCGTGCCGCCCAGCGCGAGGACATGCCGCAACGCGCCGTGGCCGCCGCACAGGCGCCGCTGACCCCGACCGTGCCGGCCAATGCCAGCCGCAACATGCCGTTCGGTGAGGTTGGTGGCCTGCAGGCGCGACCGTGGCCGCGCTCCAGCCTGGCGCCCGCTGCCGGTGGCGCGCTCAATGCGAGCTTCCCGGCCCACGCCGGTGGCGCCGCGTTCTACCCGTTCGAGCCGCGCCTGCAGGACGACCTGCCGGTGCCGCCGCGCCCGCGCGACTGAGCCGGGCGCTTTCACGCCCCGCCGTCGGCGGGGCCCGTATTCCTCTTTCCATCCGATCCGGAGGTTGCCGTCCGATGACTCCCCGACTCCGCACGCAGGCCATGGGCCTGCTGGCCCTGACCCTGCCGTTGGTGGCCTGCGCGCAGGCCCCGGCTCCGGCCGCCCAGACGCCGGCCGCGCCGGCCGCCGCGCCGCGGGCCCCGGCCCAGCCGCTGGTCACGGGCCTGCCTGACTTCACCAATCTGGTCGAACAGGTCGGGCCTGGCGTGGTCAACGTCGACACCACCATCGTCCGCAACAACCGCCAGGCCTCGCGGGGCCCGATGGGCGGCGACGATGACATGCCGGAGTTCTTCCGCCGCTTCTTCGGCCCGGATTTCCCGATGCCGGGGCAGGGCCCGGGCGGTCCGGACGGTGGCCCCAGCATCAAGGGCCGCGGCATGGGCTCGGGCTTCATCATCTCGCCCGATGGCTATGTGCTGACCAACTACCACGTGGTGGCCGATGCCAGCGAGGTGAAGGTCAAGCTGGGTGACCGCCGTGAGTTCACCGCGAAAGTGGTGGGCAGCGACCAGCAGTACGACGTGGCACTGCTGAAAATCGACGGCAAGAACCTGCCGACCGTGCGCGTTGGCGACTCCAACTCCCTCAAGCCGGGTCAGTGGGTGGTCGCGATCGGTTCGCCGTTCGGCCTCGACCACTCGGTCACTGCCGGCGTGGTCAGCGCCCTCGGCCGCAGCACAGGTGGTCCGGACCAGCGCTACGTGCCCTTCATCCAGACCGACGTGGCGATCAACCAGGGCAACTCCGGTGGCCCGCTGCTGAACACCCGTGGCGAAGTGGTCGGCATCAACTCGCAGATCTTCTCCGCCTCGGGCGGCTACATGGGCATCAGCTTCGCGATCCCCATCGACCTGGCGATGAGCGCGGTCGAGCAGATCAAGAAGACCGGCAAGGTCACCCGTGGCCAGCTCGGCGCGGTGGTGCAGGAAATCGACGGGCTGAAGGCGCAGGCGATGGGCCTGCCGGACAGCCGCGGCGCCCTGGTCAACCAGATCGTGCCGGACTCGGCTGCAGCCCGGGCCGGGGTGAAGATCGGTGATGTGATCCGTTCGGTGAACGGCGCGCCGGTCAACAGCTGGTCCGACCTGCCGCCGCTGATCGGCGCGATGGCACCGGGCAGCCGGGTCACCCTGGGCGTGATCCGTGATGGCAAGCCGCGCGACCTCAGTGCCACCCTGACCGCACTGACTGAAGACGGGCAGGCCGGTTCGCGTGGCCCGGCCACCGGCGACAGCGATGCGGCTCCGCAGGCCGGCGCCAATGCCCTGCTGGGGTTGGACGTCAGTGATCTGACCGCACCGCAGCGCAAGCAGCTGGGCCTGGAATCGGGCGAAGGCGTGCGCATCACCGGGGTCAAGGGCCAGGGCGCGCGTGATGCGGGCCTGTCTCCGGGCATGGTGATCCTGCAGGTGGCCAGCACCCAGGTCGGCAGCGTGGACGCGCTGAACCGTGCGCTGTCCAGCTACAAGAAGGGCGACGTGGTGATGCTGCTGGTGCGCACCGGCAGCGGCAACAGCGCGTTCGTCGCGGTCAAGGCCGGCCAGTAAGGCCTGCCGGGGCCGCTTCGGCGGTCCCGGCTTTTCCCCGAAGCCCCGCCCTGGCGGGGCTTCGGCCATTCCAGGCCCGGTCCGATGAGGCCGTTTTCGCGGGCGGGCGCCGGGCATGCGATAATCGACCGTTACCCTGACGACGCCGCGCGCCGCCGCCACCTATGTCTTCTGATTCGATGCGGAACATCCGCAACTTCTCCATCATCGCCCATGTCGACCACGGCAAGTCCACGCTGGCCGACCGCATCATCCAGCTCTGTGGTGGCCTGCAGGCCCGCGAGATGGAAGCGCAGGTGCTCGACTCCAACCCGATCGAGCGCGAGCGTGGCATCACGATCAAGGCGCAGTCGGTGTCGCTGCCGTACCTGGCCAAGGACGGGCAGACCTACCATCTGAACTTCATCGACACCCCCGGCCACGTCGACTTCTCCTATGAAGTCAGCCGCTCGCTGGCCGCCTGCGAAGGCGCGCTGCTGGTGGTCGATGCGGCCCAGGGCGTGGAAGCGCAGTCGGTGGCCAACTGCTACACCGCCGTGGAGCAGGGCCTGGAAGTGGTGCCGGTGATCAACAAGATCGACCTGCCCACCGCCGACATCGAGCGCGCCAAGGCCGAGATCGAGGCCGTGATCGGCATCGACGCCTCCGACGCCGTGCCGGTCAGTGCCAAGACCGGCCTGAACGTGCAGGACGTGCTGGAAGCGATCGTGCATCGCATCCCGCCGCCGAAGCCGCGCGACACCGACAAGCTGCAGGCGCTGATCATCGACTCCTGGTTCGACAACTACCTGGGTGTGGTCTCGCTGGTGCGCGTGATGCAGGGCGAGATCAAGGCAGGTGACAAGCTGCAGGTGATGTCCACCGGCCGCAACCACCAGGTCGACAACGTCGGCGTGTTCACCCCGAAGCGCAAGGTGCTGCCGGCGCTGCGTGCAGGTGAAGTGGGTTGGGTCACCGCCAGCATCAAGGACGTGCACGGTGCGCCGGTTGGCGACACCCTGACCCTGGCCGGCGACCCGGCACCGAAGCCGCTGCCGGGCTTCCAGGAAATGCAGCCGCGCGTGTTCGCCGGCCTGTTCCCGGTCGATGCCGAAGACTACCCGGACCTGCGCGAAGCGCTGGACAAGCTGCGCCTGAACGATGCCGCGCTGCGTTTCGAGCCGGAAAGCTCCGAGGCGATGGGCTTCGGCTTCCGCTGCGGCTTCCTCGGCATGCTGCACATGGAAATCGTGCAGGAGCGCCTGGAGCGCGAATACAACCTGGACCTGATCAGCACCGCGCCGACGGTGGTGTATGAAGTCCTGAAGACCGATGGCTCGATCATCAACATGGACAACCCGGCCAAGCTGCCGCCGGTGAACCAGGTCGAGGAGATCCGCGAGCCGATCATCCGTGCCAACGTGCTCACCCCCGAGGAGTACATCGGCAACATCATCAAGCTGTGCGAAGAGAAGCGCGGCAGCCAGATCGGCATCAACTATCTGGGCAGCCAGGTGCAGATCAGCTACGAGCTGCCGATGGCCGAGGTGGTGCTGGACTTCTTCGACAAGCTGAAGTCGGTCAGCCGTGGCTATGCCTCGCTGGACTACCACTTCGTGCGCTTCGACGCAGGCCCGTTCGTGCGCGTGGACGTACTGATCAACGGTGACAAGGTCGATGCACTGTCGCTGATCGTGCACCGCAGCCATGCCGACCGTCGCGGCCGCGAACTGTGCGAAAAGATGAAGGACCTGATCCCGCGCCAGATGTTCGACGTGGCCATCCAGGCCGCCGTTGGCTCGCAGATCATCGCCCGTACCACGGTCAAGGCCATGCGCAAGAACGTGCTGGCCAAGTGCTATGGTGGCGACGTTTCACGCAAGAAGAAGCTTCTGGAAAAGCAGAAGGAAGGCAAGAAGCGCATGAAGCAGGTCGGCCGCGTGGAGATCCCGCAGGAAGCGTTCCTGGCCGTGCTGCAGATGGACAACAAGTAAGCCCGCACCGGCCCTGCGGGGCCGGTCGTCTGGTGACGTTGCAAAGGACCCTGAATGAAACTGTTTGAGATCCTCCTGGTCGTGCTGACCCTGGCCTCGGGCCTGATCCTGCTCGCGGACAAGCTGTACCTCGCCAAGCGTCGCGCCCAGCGCGCGGGCCTGCTCGATTCCGAGCCGGTGCTGGTGGACTACTCGCGTGCGTTCTTCCCGGTGCTGGCGATCGTGCTGATCGTGCGCAGCTTCATCGCCGAGCCGTACAAGATTCCGTCCAGCTCGATGATGCCGAACCTGCTGATCGGCGATTTCATCCTGGTCAACAAGTTCTCCTACGGCCTGCGCCTACCGATCAGCAACACCAAGTTCGTGCCGGTGGGCGAGCCCTCGCGTGGTGACGTGGTGGTGTTCCACTTCCCCGGCCATGGCGAGAACGATCCGGCCAAGGGCGAGAACTTCATCAAGCGCGTGATCGGCGTGCCGGGCGACACCGTGGTCTTCGAAGGCGACGGCGTGATCCTCAACGGCGAGCCGCTGAAGTACGACAACAAGGGCATCTACGCCGGCCACAAGGGCCAGGGCGAGGGCGCCAACCTGCTGGTCGAGCACCTGCCGGGCCGCACCCACACGGTGCTGGAGACCGACTATCCGCGTGGCCAGGGCCAGTGGACCGTGCCGGCCGGCAAGTACCTGGTGATGGGCGACAACCGCGACAACAGCGACGATGGCCGTTTCTGGGGCCTGCTGCCGGAAGAGAACCTGCGTGGCAAGGCGTTCCTGATCTGGCTGAACTGCCAGGGCTGGTTCTGCAAGGATGGCTTCGAGCCGTCGCGGATCGGCTCGAGCATCAACTGAGCGGGCACCAACTGAGTATTTTCACATCCAACGCGTATCTGGGGAGAACGCAATGAAGACGATGAACACGCAGCGTGGCATGACCCTGACCTCGTTCCTGACGGTCCTGATCGTGGTTGGCTTCTTCCTCTACATCGGCATGAAGCTGTTCCCGATGTACCAGGAGTACTACGCGGTGCGCTCGGCGATGAAGAGCCTGGCCAACGAGCCGGGCGTGGGCAGCATGGAGCCGGCGCGCATCCAGGACCTGTTCTTCAAGCGCCTGTACATCAACTATTCGGACAACGTGAAGCCGGCCAACGTGAAGTTCGACCGTCGCGACAATGGCTGGACCCTCAAGGTCAACTACGAAGTGCGCCGTCAGCTGATCGGCAACCTCGATGTGGTTGGCAAATTCGATTCTTCCCAGGACCTGACACGAAGCGGTGCCCAGTAAATTCATCCAACGTGGCGACCTGATCGGTCATGCCTTCAGCGACCCGGCCCTGCTCAAGCAGGCGCTGACGCATCGCAGTGCCGGTGCGCCGCACAACGAGCGCCTGGAGTTCCTCGGCGACAGCATCGTCAACATGATGGCGGCCGAGGCGTTGTACCGACGCTGGCCCAAGGCTGACGAAGGCGCGATGACCCGTGCCCGTGCCGAGCTGGTGCGTGAAGGCGCGCTGGCGGTGATCGGGCGCACCCTGGAACTGGGCGAGCGGCTGACCCTGGGCCCCGGCGAAATGAAGTCCGGTGGTCATCGCCGCGATTCGATCCTGGCCGACGCGGTGGAAGCCGTGGTGGCCGCGATCTACCTGGATGCCGGCTTCGAGGCCTGCCGGGCGGTGGTACTGCCCTGGTTCAGCGCTTCGATCGAGGCACTGCCGGCTTCCGGTCGGCCCGAGAAGGACCCCAAGACCCGCCTGCAGGAATGGCTGCAGGCCCGACAGAAGGCGTTGCCGCAGTATGAACTGGTGTCAGAATCCGGTGACGACCACGCCAAGCACTTCCGGGTACGCTGCAACGTAGCCGACCCGGCCGCCAGCACCGAGGGCGAAGGCGCCTCGCGGCGGCTTGCCGAACAACAGGCGGCTGCAGCCGTCCTAGAACAACTGGATTCCAAGTGAGCGAACAAACTTCCCATCATTGCGGCAGCGTGGCCGTCATCGGCCGCCCGAACGTGGGCAAATCGACCCTGACCAATGCCCTGGTCGGCGCCAAGGTCAGCATCGTTTCCAACCGCCCGCAGACCACGCGCCATCGCCTGCTGGGCATCGCCACCTATCCGGAAGGCCAGCTGGTGCTGGTCGACACCCCCGGCCTGCACAAGGTGCAGAAGCGGGCGATGAACCGGGTGATGAACCGCGCCGCGCGTGGCTCGCTGGAAGGCGTCGATGCCGGCCTGCTGGTGATCGAAGCTGGTCGCTGGGACGAGGAAGACAGCCTGGCCTTCAATGTTCTGCGCGACGCCGGTATCCCGGTGGTGCTGGTGGTCAACAAGATCGACCGGCTGAAGGACAAGGGCGCGCTGCTGCCGTTCCTGCAGGAAGTCACGGCCGGCCGCGATTTCTCGTCGGTGCATCCGATCTCGGCGCAGAAGCGCAACGGCCTGGAGGCACTGGTACGCGACGTACTGGCGCTGCTGCCGGAAGCGCCGCCGATGTTCGGCGAAGACGAGATCACCGACCGCAGCCAGCGCTTCCTGGCCGGCGAACTGGTGCGTGAACAGCTGATGCGCCAGTTGGGCGAAGAGCTGCCGTATGCCACCACCGTGGAAATCGAGCGCTTCACCGAAGATGGCAACCTGCTGCGCATCGGTGCGGTGATCTGGGTCGAGCGCGAGGGCCAGAAGGCGATCGTGATCGGCAAGGGTGGTACCCGCCTGAAGGAGATCGGGGCCAAGTCCCGCCTGCAGATGGAGCGCCTGTTCGGGGCCAAGGTGTTCCTGGAGACCTGGGTGCGCGTGCGTGAAGGCTGGTCCGACGACGAGGCCGCACTGAAGGCCTTCGGTTACGAGTAAGCCGTTGCAGTCGCTTCGATGATGATCGAGGACGACACCGGCTTCGTGCTGCATGCACGGGCCTATCGCGAGACCAGCCTGCTGGTCGAAGTGCTGAGCGCGCAGCATGGCCGGATCGGCCTGCTCGCGCGTGGCGTATCCACCGCCAAGGGACAGGTGCTGCGCGCGGCCCTGCAGCCGCTGCAGTGGATCCGCTTCAGTGCCCAGCAGCGGGGCGAGTTGGCCCAGCTGCGGGGTGCCGAGGCACTGGATGCTGCCCCGCGCCTGGTCGGCCAGGCGATGCTGGCCGGCTTCTACCTGAGTGAATTGACCCTGCGCCTGGCCCCGCGCCAGGACCCGCTGCCGGAGTTGTACCTGGCCTACGGCGAGGCACGCGCGCGGCTGGCCGTGGGCGCCGGCCTGGCCTGGACCCTGCGCCGGTTTGAGCGCGAGCTGCTGTCTGCGCTGGGCCTGGGTTTCGATCTGGACAGCGCCAGCGACGGCCAGCCGATCGACCCGGCCGCGCGCTACGAACTGGACCCACAGGAAGGCGCGCAGCGCCTGCTCAGCGAGCGCGGTGGGGAACGCCGGGCGGCCGCGACGGGTTCTGCGCTGCTGGCGCTGGCCGCCGATGAAGAGCCCGATGCCGCCGACCTGGCCAGCCTGCGCCTGCCGATGCGGCGGGTGCTGGCCCATCACCTGGGGCCACGAGGACTGAAATCCTGGGAAATGCTCGAGCAGCTCGCTCCCAGGCGTTGAGGGGTGTTCGGCAGGGCTTGCAGCCCTGCACCTGCCGAATCAACGTCAACGTCAACGTCAACTGCAAAAGCTGGCTATCCGTGGGTAGGCGGGGTGGGTCCGGTTGCGGGAGACGCCGTAAACCCATCCATGGGGGCTTGGCCGCGGCATCCATGCCGCGGACACTCCCGCAACCGGACCC
>NZ_JAWJTG010000070.1:0-12179 GCF_032911605.1 Stenotrophomonas mexicanensis | reverse complement strand
GTGAGCCGCATGGATGCGGCGACCTAGCTTACATGGACGTACTTGCAGCGGCCCCCGCAACCGGACCCACCCCGCCATCCCACGGAATGCACGCTGTTGCTGTTGCTTCGGCAGGTGCAGGGCGCAGCCCTGCCGAACAACCCTTTACTTTGCCTGCTCGCAGAACTTCTGCCGGTATTCGAGTGCCTTCGGCATCAACGCCTGCAGGTTCTGGATGCGGGTACCCGGGTTGGGATGGGTCGAGGAGAATTCCGGCGGCGCCTGGCCACCGCTGGCCTGGCCCATGCGCTGCCACAGCGGCACCGCCTCGCGTGGATCGAAGCACGCCGCTGCGGCCAGCATCAGCCCCACTTCATCGGCCTGCGTCTCGTGGCTGCGCGCATACGGCAGCAGATACCCATAACCCATCGCCGACATCATCATCTGTTGCTGCTGCGCATCCATGCCGCTGGCGGCGCCGGCCACCTGCCCGATCTGGGTCAGCTTCTGCTGGGCCATCCGCTGTGCACCGTGGCGCAGCAGCGCATGGGCAATCTCATGGCCCATCACCACCGCCATCGCATCGCGGGTGCGCGCCACCGGCACCAGCCCGGTGTAGACCGCCATCTTGCCGCCCGGGAGGCAGAACGCATTGGCCTGCTCGGACGGGATCACATTCACTTCCCACTGGAAATCCCGCGCGAAATGCGCCGGCTGCACGCCGTGCTCCTGGGCCAGCGCGGTCTCCACCACATCGACCTTGGCAATCAGCCGCTGGGCGATGTCACGCACATCGCGCGCGATCGGCGCATTGGGATCCATCGGCCGTTCCTGCGACAGGATCTGCTGGTAGGCCTGCAGCCCCAAAGCGGTCTCCTGCCGCGCATCCAGGCTGCTGTCGATCATCACCTTCTCGCCGGTATACGGATCCACCGTGCGGTTGGAAAACCAGTAGAAGACCGCATAGCCGGCGGCCAGCAACAGCACCCACCAGCGGATGTTGCCGAACAGGCCACGCCGTTGCGGGCCTTGCGGCGAGCGGGAGAAGGGATCATTGCGCATCGGGTCGGCTTCCAGCGGGCCCCGCCGGCCGGCGGGCACGGCGCAATCTTAGTGCGCCGATGCCAGCAGCGGGTGAAGCCGGCCGCCGATCAGATGCCGCGCACCAGGCGGAAGCCGATGCGCGCGTTGGTGGTATCCGAGTCCTGGGATTGCCGCCAGGCGGCACGGGTCTGCTCCGGCGCATTGGCCCAGTTGCCACCCCGGATCACCCGTGCGCGGCAGCCCGGGTTGAACCAGGCGGCGCCATCGGAGGGCGCGCGCCGGTAGCTGGCATGCCAGCAATCGGCCACCCATTCGCTGAGATTGCCGCCCATGTCGTGCAGGCCGAAGGCATTGGCCTGGAAACTCCCTACCGGTGCTGGCCCCCACCAGCCATCGCCATAGCCGATGAAGGCGTTGTGCCAATGCCGCCCGGACGGCGACACGTCCTTGCTGCCGGTGAAATTGCCGCTGCCCGGCGGCGGCGTGCCGGCATCGCCCCAGGGGTAGCGACCACTGCTGCCACCGCGCAGCGCGTACTCGAACTCTGCTTCACTGGGCAACCGGTAGCTGCGCCCGGTCTGCTCGGACAACCACGCCGCATAGTTTTCGGCATCGCGGATGCTGACGTGCATCACCGGCGAATTGGCCATCGCGCGGCCACCGTCGTAATCCGAGCGCCAGTCCACGCCGCTGCGGCGGATGAAGTTGCCGCTGCGTTCGTCATAGACCACCGAATGGCCGCGCCGCGTCGCCCGTGGGCGCGCATTGGTCGCCTTCACGTAGCGCTGGAAATCGCTGACCGTGACCTCGGTGATCGCCATCGCAAAGCCTCGATCAAAGCGCACATAGTGCGATGGTCGCTCGGCATCGCTCGAGCCCGGCTCGGCATCGCCGGCGCCCATCTGGAAACCGCCATGCGGCACCACCACCATCTGCGGCCCGCGTCCGCCATCGCGCATGGCGTCGCTGAACACCTGTCCAGGGCGGAAGCTGCCGTAGTGGGTGGCCAGGTCGATACGCTCACGCAGCTGGGCCACCACCGCGTCTCCCGGCAGGGCGATGCGCAGGGCCTCGGCCAGTTTCTCGCGCGCCGGCTTCAGGCCCTGCGGCGTGGACAGGTCGCGCAGGCCGTCATCGCGCAGCTGCAGCAATGCCGCCGCACGGATCTGCTCGATGCGCTCGAACGCGTCGGCGATGGTGGGCGACGAGTCGCGCACCTTGCTCGCTTCGGCCAGCCAGGTGCCGGCGCTGGCGAAATCACGCGTGCGTGCCGCGTCTTCGGCGCGGCGGATCAGTCCACTTTCGGCCGCGGCCAGTCCCTGCCGTGCGCGGCTGTTGTCCTCATCCAGTGCCAGTGCCTCACGGAAGTTGCCGATGGCCCCATCCCCATCTTCACCGATCCGGTCCGAGCGCAGGTCCTCTTCGCCGGCGCGGTTATAGGCCACGACCCGCTGGGCAAGCTCCACCCGTCCCTGCAGCGCACGCACCTTCTCGTCCTTCGGCGCCAGGGTCAGCAGCACCAGCGCCTGGCGGCTGGCCTCGGCCAGCGCCTCGCGCTGCTTCAGCGGCCGCACCAGCAACGCATCCGCCTGCTGCTGCAGGCGCTCGCGGGCGCGCTGCAGGCCTTGGCGGGCCTGGCGGTCATCCGGATCCTCTTCCTGTACCGCCAGCCACAGCGGGATGGCGGCATCGGCATCCTCATAGAGCCGTCCTTCGGCGAACGCCTGCTCGGCGGCGCGTCGCAACTGGGCCAGGCTGCGGCCCTGGCGGTCCACCCGCGGCGGCGTCCACTGCTGTACATCCTCGGCGGCATCCTCACCGGCGATGGTCACGCTGCCCTGCCCGGCCTGCGGGCGCTCGTCGCTGTCTGCGTCCGCGGACGGGCGCGCCTGTTCCCCGGCACTCCGGTCCGTTGCCGTGGGGGGCGACGGCGTGCAGCCGGCCAGGGCCAAGGCCAGGACGGTGCACAGCACGGGCGACAACGAAAAACGCAAGCAGAGCCTCCTTCGGCACGGACGCGCACCGACGTTAGGCTATTCTCCCCTGCCTGAGCAAACCCGAGTAGTAGGCCCTGACCCGTGGCAACCTGGATCACCACCCCCGCCGAGCTGGATGCGTACTTCCAGCAGCGCCCGACCCGCATCGGCCTGGATACCGAATTCATCCGTGAGCGCACCTTCTGGCCGCAGCTGGCCTTGGTGCAGATGGCGGTCGGGCAGGACATCCTGCTGATCGACCCGCTGATTCCCGGCATGACCGAGGCGCTGGCGCCGTGGCTGGCCGATGAATCCATCACCAAGGTGATGCACAGCGCCAGCGAAGACCTGGTCGCCTTCAAGTGGGCGTGCGGCGTGCTGCCGCGACCACTGTTCGACACCCAGATCGGTGCTGCGCTGGCCGGCATCGGCGGCGGCATGGGCTACCAGAAGCTGGTGGCGGAAATCACCGGCGTCGCCCTGGCCAAGGGCGAAACCCGTTCGGACTGGATGCGCCGCCCGCTTTCGGAGTCGCAGCTGCAGTATGCCGCCGACGATGTCGAGCACCTGTTCGCACTGCATGACGCCATTGATGCCAAGCTGCAGGCGCTCGGCCGCCAGCAGTGGCTGCACGACGATGGCGAGCGCCTGCTGGCCAGCGTCGCCAATGACGAAGACCGCTGGCCGCATCTGGCGATGCGCTCGGCGCAGTTCCTCGACGCGGCCGCACAGCACCGCCTGCTGCGCCTGCTGCGCTGGCGTGATGTACAGGCACGCAACAGCGACCGCCCGCGAAGCTGGATCCTGGACAACGAACTGGCCGCCACCCTGGCGCGCACGCCACCGGCCGACGAGGCTGCGCTGGGCAAGCTGTTCGAGCAGTTCCCGAAGGCACCGCGCAAGCTGGCCGGCGCGGTCTGGCAGGCGCTGTCCACACCGCTGGCCGATGAGGCCGGGGCACCGCTGGCACTACCCGCCAACGACAGCAACAAGCAGGCGGTGAAGAAGCTTCAAGACGCGGTGGCCGAGCGCAGCCGCGAGCTGGGCCTGCCGGATGGCGTGCTGGCCTCCCGCAAGCATCTGGAAAGCTATCTGGAACGCCGCCAATGGCCGGCAGCACTGGCCGGCTGGCGCCAGCAGGAACTGGAATCGCGGTTGCAGGCGCTGCTGCCGGCACGTTGATGGCACAAGGCGCCGGACCACGTCGGCGCCGTGCACCTCAGGCCTGCTGGGGCCGTGCTAGGGTTTGCCGGTACTGACAAGGAGACGTCGATGCAGACCCTCAAGATCGCGACCGCCTGCGCACTGCTGCTAACCCCGTTGGTCCTGGCATGCGCTGGGCAGGCCGCACCACTTTCCTATGCACAGGAAAAGGAGAACACAGCCAAGCTGGTGGACATCATTGACGGTGCCACCCGCGATGGTCTGGTTGCCGTGCTGGTGCCGGCCCCGTATGTCGTGCACAACGGCGGGCCAGGCGTCGGCTCTCCGGTCCCCGGCTTTCATCTGGGCAACCGCTCGACCGACCTGCCCGGGTTCTCGACGCGGGTGTCCTTCCAGCACAAGGACATTCCCTCCCAGGGCTATGTGCAGCTGTTCAACACCAACGAACTGGAAACCGGCCCGCAGCGGACGGTGTTGATGGACGTGTTCGAGGTGCATCTGATTCCGCCGGGCACCTATCTGCTGAACGGTGCGGAGAACTACCGCCTGAACACCCGCGTGGCCAAGCTGAAGCCGCTGGGGACCATGGACGAAGTATCGAAGGACATCGGCGCCACCCGCCTTGCCGACGTCGACTACCGTTTCTATTCCTGGAAGAAGGTCTGGGTACCACCGGGCGTCCTGACCGATCAGCACTCCCAGCAGGTCTGCATCTCGGTGCACGTGGCTTCCGGCAACTGCGTGGCATGGGGCACCCAGAACTACGAAACCTCGCGCCCGACCGAAGGCTACTGGGATGACAGGATCGTCCCTGAAGACATCCCTGCCGTACGCATCCAGGCGGTCATCGCCAAGGCCCACGCGCCACTGGCCTTCACTGCCCACGAAGGGCAGATCCTGCTCAGCCCCTTCATTGTTGCCGCCGACGGCGATATCGATTTCAACGCGAACGACTGCGCACCGGTCGACAAGCTGACGGGCTGCGCCCTGCGCCGCTTCAGGGTGCACTACCAACCCGCGCCGTTGGACGCTGCACGCAAGCACATCGCAATCACCTCGCGCGGCCTCAACGGCAAGCAGCGCAAGGTACTGGAGCGGATGGAGGCGATGCAGCTGCAGGTGCTGGGCCCCAGTGCGCCGTCCGATGCAGCGCTGGGCAAGGGCGTCAGCGCCACGCCTTGAGCACGGATGATGCCTGGCCAGCAACGAAAAACGGCGCTCGATGAGCGCCGTTTCCGTTACACGACGGGGTAAGGCTTACCAGTTCATGTTCAGCGAGACACCCACCGTACGCGGCTCGTTGTAGACCGCGGCCATGTAGTTCTCGATCACACCCTTGAGGTTCTTCTCGTTGGTGATGTTGCGCGCGAACAGCGCCACTTCGTAGGCACCGTAGTTGCCAGAGTAGCCGATCTTCAGGCCACCCTCGAAGTCACCCTTGGAGTTGAACTCCTTGCTGTCGTACAGCACGAAGCTGGTGTAACCCTGCTTGTTCCAGTCGGTGGACACGAACATGGTGCCGGCGTCGCTCACCGGGAAGTCGTAGCGGGCCGCCAGGTTGACGTTGTACTTCGGCGCGTTCGGCAGCGGGTTGCCGTCGATCTGCGCGAAGGTGTTGGCACCGACCTTGATGGTCGGGTCGCCGACGGTGCAGACCACCTGGCCATTGAGGCCGCAGACCTGCGCGTACACGCGCTTGTCCTTGATCTCGCTGTGCAGCAGGCTCAGGCCGGCGCTCAGGGTCAGGTTCGGGATCGGACGCAGCTCCATGTCCGCTTCGAAACCGTAGGCCTTGGCCTTGTCGGCGTTGAACAGCACGCCGTTGCCGTCCGAATCGTTGCCGTTGAGCTGGATGTCGTTGACGGTGTAGGTGAACGCGGTGGCGTTCAGGCGCAGGCGGTTGTCCCACAGGCTGCTCTTCACGCCCGCTTCCCAGGACAGGATGGTCTCGGAATCGGCGGTGGTGAAATCGGCATTGAACACCGCCGAACGGCCCTGGATGGTCGGGCCGCGGAAGCCACGCGCAACCTTGGCGTAGACGCTCACGTCCGGCGTGATCTGATACATCGCGCTCAGATCCCAGCTCGGCGTGGTGTCAGACATCTTGACGTCGGTGCGGCCCTTGTAGGTGACCACGCCGGCAGCGGTGTCCGCGGTCTTCAGCAGGCGGGTGTGCTTCTCGTCCTTGGTCTGGCGCAGGCCGGCGGTGACGGTGAACTTGTCGGTGAAGGCGTAGCTCAGCTGGCCGAAACCGGCCCACGAGGTGTTCTTGTTGCGCAGGCGCACCCAGTTGTTCGGGTTGCGGGCCGCGCCCTGCAGGAACCATGCACGCTGGTAGAAGTCGGTGGTGTCGCTGCCGTTGAAGTAGAACGCACCGGCCTGCCACTGCAGGGCGCTGTCGTCATGGCTGGTCAGGCGGAATTCCTGGGTCCACTGGTCCAGGTCACGGATGCGGCCCATCGACTGGCCGTAGCCGTTCGGCACGCCGTTGACCGGGAAGTTCACCGCGGCGCCGCCGTCGGTGTCGCCACGGCTGTAACCGGAGGTGGTTTCGTAGGCGGTGATCGAAGTGAAGTCGATCGCGCCGAAGTCATAACGCGCCTTCACCGAACCGCCATAGGTCTTGTACGCCTGCGGGTTGTTGCCGGCTTCGTCGTAGGCGACCTTGTCGCGCGGCACGTCGGTCTTGTTCGAGCCCTTGGTCAGCGCACCGCGCAGGAACAGGGTTGAGGTGCCTTCGTAATCACGGGCGTGGGCCGAGGCCAGGATCGAGAACTGGTCGCTCGGGGTCAGCAGCAGCTGGGCGCGCACGTTGCGGTCATCGAAGCCGCCCATGGCGTTCTTCTTCGGGCTGACCGTGCCGTCGGCGCTCGGGCCCTTGTAGGTGTTGTCGACGTAATCGTCGCGGTGCTGGTACAGGGCCGACACACGGAACGAGGCGATGTCGTTGATCGGGCCACCGAAGCCGCCGTCGATCGACACGCTGTTGTAGGTCGCGTAGCTGGCGCTGACGCGGCCGGTGTAGTCCTGGGTCGGCTTCAGCGTGTCGAACTTGATGATGCCGGCGGTGGTGTTGCGGCCGAACAGCGAGCCCTGCGGGCCGCGCAGCACTTCCACCTGGTCCACGTCATAGACCGGGTTGGACTTCAGCACCACGTGTTCCAGCACCACGTCGTCCTGGATGATCGACACCGGCTGCGAGGCACCGAGGTAGAAGTCGATGTTGCCCAGGCCACGGATGTAGAAGCGCGGGAAGATGCGACCGGTGGTGGTTTCCGCATACAGGCTCGGCACGCGGCCGGACAGCGCCAGCAGGGTGTCGTCGCCGCCGGCGGTGAAGTCGCGCATGCGCTCGCCCTGCACCACGCCCACCGAGACCGGCACTTCCTGCAGGTTCTGCTCACGGTGTTCGGCGGTCACGGTGATCGTGTCCAGGCCGGTCGGGGTCGGCGCGCTGTCCTGTGCGGCGGCGCCGAAGCTGCCGGCCAGGGCCAGGCCGGCACAGGCCAGGGCCAGCGGATGGCGGCGGAAGGAAACAAAGGAAGACGACATACCCGACAGGCGGCGGGAATCGGAATGGGAGGGCATGAAATGCTCTGAGGAGGCGTCCGTGCGGCCTGCGCGAGCCGGGCGGCAAAAAGGAGGAGAACTGCGCAAGCCGCCATTATCCCCCAAATTGTTACGATTTCGTTGCGCAGCACCCAAACCCGGTGAAACAAGCGGTTTCGGCACAGTCACCCGCTGATGTGCCTCGCGTCTCGACATGGAATTCCTTTGATCGGCTTGGCAAGCGGCAGGCGCTTGGCTAGACTGAAGCCCTGCCGTGGGGCCATAGCTCAGCTGGGAGAGCGCGTCGTTCGCAATGACGAGGTCAGGAGTTCGATCCTCCTTGGCTCCACCACTATTCAGAAGAACCCGTAGATCTCCGTGATCTGCGGGTTTTTTCTTTTCAGCCCCCCGGCTCAGGCCGGCTCCTCGCCGCCGTCCTTGCGCTGCGGGCTGCGCGAGTGCGTATCGCGCACCTGTTGATCGCGCTGCCCCGGCCGCTGCTTGGCCACGTCGTCCTGCTTCCTGTCCTGGCGGCTTTCCTGGATGCCCTGCTTCGGGTCCTGATCCTTGCCTCGCTCGTTCATTGAAATCTCCCTCGCCGGCGGAACGCCAACGTTGCCCATCACGCTAGAGGTTGCCGGGTAAGCCACAGGTCAGTCCTGTGCCAACGTCATGTGCAGGCACTGGCTTGCCGCTGCGGCCCCCGTGCAGCCAGAATCCGAGGCACCACGCCCACCGGTATGCCATGCCCTCTTCTGCCCAGCACGCAGCACACGCCGTGCCGATGCGCCTCGATGCGACCGACGGCAGCATCCAGCTCGGCAATCTGCCGGCCTTGATCTGCCCCACGCTCTCACTGGATGAAGCGCGCATCGCCTTTACCGCCTTGGTAAGTGGGGAGCGTGATGTCGGCACCGGCTATCACTGGTTGAGCCTGCACCGGCTCAGCCTGAGCGGTGCGCCCGCTGGCATCAGCCTGTGCTTCCACGGGCAACAGCTCGACATGGTGACGATGGGGGTCGATCTACCCGGTGCAGCACTGGAAGACGGCTGGCCGACCCAGGCCGCAATCGATGCAGAAGTCGCCTTCATGCGCCGCACGCTGGGTGCGGCGCTGGGTCGCAAGCTGAGCGGCGGCCAAGCCCGGTTCAACTGGGGCGAAGCCTGGGCCCGTTTCGATCCGAAAGGCTTCATGGCCAGCAGCGGCATTCGCTACTCACCACGCACGTGACCGCGCTCAGGTACGGGTGATCGACACCCCACCCTCCACGCGCATCGCGGTACCCGTAACGAAACTGCTCTCATCGCTGGCCAGGAACAGCGCCGCATTGGCGATTTCCTCCGGCTCGGCGAGGCGCTTGAGTGCGTGCAGCGAGCGCACGAAGTCGCGGGCATCGCCGGTCGGTGCGGCCTGCCGGCCCATCTCCGTATCGGTGCCACCGGGCAGCAGTACGTTGCTGCGCACGCCGCGCGCACCGTATTCGGCAGCGATCACCTGGCTCAGGCCGATCAGCCCGGCCTTGCTTGACGCATAGGCCGCCATGCCCGGGAATCCCACGGTGTGGCCGACGAAGGTACCGACGAACACCAGCGAGCCGCCGCCGCGCGCCAGCAGTGCCGGCAGCTGCGCGCGTGCCGCATGGAAGGCGGCGTCGAGATTGGTGGCCATCACCTCGCGCCAGGCATCCACCGGAAACTCCGCCGCCGGCACGCCCGGGCCGAGCATGCCGGCATTGTTGAGCGCGATGTCCAGGCCGCCGAATGACTGCTGGGCCAGATCGACCAGCGCCTGCGCCGTGCCCGGGTTGGCCGCGTCAGCGGCATGCACCACGGCTTCGCCACCGGCAGCGCGAATCTGCTCGGCCAGCGCCTGCAGCGGCTCCGGCCGGCGTGCGTTGAGCACCAGCTTTGCTCCTTCGGCAGCGAAGCGAAGCGCGCTGGCGCGGCCGATACCGGCGCTGGCACCGGTGATGAGAGCAATCTTGTTGTTCAGGCGCATGGTCGTGGTACCGGTTGTGAAGTGGCCGCCACGATGCCGTGCCTTTGGCCCGCCAACACTCCGTTTCCGGGCCCCACAGGTGAGTGCAGGAAACGGAGTTTCCGCAGCACCGTCACGTGCCAGAATCCGGCCATGGACAGTACCGCCACCACCGCCCTCGATGACCGCATCGAACGGGTCTGCCGCCACCTGCAGACCAGCCTCGACGAACCCTCGCTGCAGGAACTGGCCGATATTGCTGGCTGCAGCCCGACGCGCTTGCATCGCCTGTTCAAGCAGTCCACCGGGCTGACCCCCAAGCAGTACGCCGCCGCGCTGCGCGCCGACCGCCTGCGCACCGGGCTGGAACAACAGGAACGCATCACCGACGCCTTCCACGATGCTGGCTTCGGTTCCAGTGGACGCTTCTACGAGAACGCACCGAAGTTGCTGGGCATGACGCCCAAGCAATGGCGCGCAGGGGGGCGCGGCGAAGTCATCCACTTCGCGCTTGCCGAAAGTTCCCTTGGCAGCGTGCTGGTGGCCAGCAGTGCCACCGGCGTGGTCGCGATCCTGCTCGGCGACGATCCGGAGACACTGCTGCAGTCGTTGCAGCAACGCTTCCGCCAAGCCGAACTGGTCGGCGCCGACCAGGGCTACGAGCAACTGGTGGCGCAGGTCGTAGGCCTGGTCGAGGATCCTTCGCGAGGCGCCACGCTGCCGCTGGATATCCGTGGCACCGCGTTCCAGCAACGGGTGTGGCAGGCACTGCAGCAGATTCCGCGCGGGCAGACTGCCTCGTATGCGGATATCGCCGCGCGTATCGGCGCGCCGCGCTCAAGCCGTGCCGTCGCACGCGCATGCGCAAGCAATCCGTTGGCGGTGGCCGTGCCCTGCCACCGCGTGGTGCGCCGCGATGGCGACCTGTCCGGCTATGCCTGGGGCGTAGCGCGCAAGCGCGAACTGCTGCGCCGGGAAAAGGCAGCCAACGGCTGATGCAACCCGGTAGCTGCCGACCTTGGTCGGCACACCGCGCGGTAGCGCCGGGCCATGCCCGGCGAATCCCGGCGAACGCTCAATCCAGCTTCACCACCAGCTTTCCGAAGTTGCGCCCCTGCAACAGCCCGAAGAACGCCTCCGGTGCATTCTCCAGCCCTTCCACCACATCCTCGCGGTACTGGATGCGGCCGTCGCGCAGCCACTGCGGCATCTCGCGTTCGAACTCCGGCCACAGGTGGTTGAAGTCGTGCACGATGAAACCGCGCACGGTCAGGCGCTGGCGCAGGATCTGGCTGAACAGTGCGGGCAACCGGTCCGGGCCGGGCTGCTCGACGCCCCGCTCGTTGTAGGTCGCGATGGTGCCGCACACCGGAATGCGGGCGAAGTCGTTGAGCAGCGGCAGCACTGCATCCAGCACATGCCCGCCCACGTTCTCGAAATACACGTCGATACCCCTGGGCACCGCCGCGCGCAGCTGCGCGGCGAAATCAGCGGCGCGATGATCCAGCGCCACGTCCACGCCCAGTGTCTGCAGATAGGCACGCTTGGCTTCGCCACCGGCGATGGCGACCACGCGCGCGCCCTGCAGCTTCGCCAGCTGCGCCACAGTCGCGCCGACCGGCCCGGTCGCGGCGGCCACCACCAGCGTCTCGCCCGGCTTCAGGCGGGCGATTTCATGCAGGCTGGAATAGGCGGTGAAACCGGGCATGCCATACACGCCCAGCGCCGTACTCAACGGCAGGCCGGCCGGATCCAGCCGACGCCCCAGCGCCTTGGCCGGCAGCACCGCGTGGGTCTGCCAGCCACCCGGCGCCAGCACCAGATCACCTGCGGCTACACCCTCGGCGTGGGACTGCAGCACCTCGGCCACGGTTTGCCCTTCCATCACCGCGCCCACCGCCACCGGCGCGGCATACGAGGGGCCCTCGTCCATGCGTCCACGCATGTACGGGTCCAGCGACAGGTAGCGGTTGCGCAGCAGCACCTCGCCATCGGCCAATGACGGCAATGCAACCTGTTCCAGGCGGAAGTTGGCTGCACTTGGCGCCCCCTGCGGACGCGACGCAAGCACGATGCGGGAGGTGGTCGAGGGATCGGACATGGCCAGGTCTCTGCTGTTGCCAGCATCAGGAAAGGAGTGCCGACACTACGCCGCAGCCATCCCCGATGGCGGCCACGAAAACAGCGTTCCATCGCCCGGACCGGCGCAGGTCCGGCGCAGCCCTTGCCCTTGCAGCTTTGGCGATCGCGGCGATCTGCTGATTTCCACCGCAGACGATGATCGACTGGCCACGCCCCGCCCCACGACGGAGGATCAAGCACTTGCGAGCGCGCAGACGGCAATGTGAAGAAATCTTGGCAAAACGCTTGCCGAAGGCAGCCGACCTCCGTAATATACGCGTCCTTGGCAGCGACCTCGCTGCAACGAAACATGTGGCCGAGTAGCTCAGTTGGTAGAGCAGGGGATTGAAAATCCCCGTGTCGGCGGT
>NZ_JAWJTG010000069.1:0-12619 GCF_032911605.1 Stenotrophomonas mexicanensis | reverse complement strand
CCCCCTTGTTGTTCAAGGGGGCGCGCCGACAGGCGCGGGGATAAGGTGGAATGCGCGCGGGACCCACGGTTTGCGCAGCAAATCGTGGGACGTAGCGCAGGTGGAGATTAGATCTCCACCTGCGCGCCGAGTTCAACCAGGCGGTTGCCCGGAATCCGGAAGAACCCGGTCGCCGGAGCGGCGTTCCTGTGCATCAGCGCGAACAGCTTGTCACGCCAGATCGGCATGCCACGGTTGGCGGTGGCGACGATGGTTTCGCGGCTGGCGAAGAAGGTGGTGTCCATCGGGTCGAAGTAGATGCCGCCGTGGTCGCACGAGCGCATCAGCGCCAGCGGCACGTCCGGGGTCTCCATGAAACCGAAGCGCACGTAGACGCGGTAGAACTCGTCGCCCACCGATTCGATCTTCAGCCGCTGCCCTTCCATCGCATAGGGAATGGGCAGGGTTTCCACGTGCAGGAACACGTTGCGCTCGTGCAGCACCTTGTTGTGCTTGAGGTTGTGCATCAGCGCATGCGGAGCCACGGTCGGGTCGGCGGTGAGGAATACCGCGGTGCCCGGCACGCGTACCGGCGGCGCCAGCATCAGGCCTGGCAGGAAGGTGTCCAGGCGGATGCCGTCCTTGCGGATCTCATCGCGCAGCAGCTCGCGGCCACGGCGCCAGGTGCGCATCATGGTGAACAGGAAGATGCCCAGCACCACCGGGAACCAGGCGCCCTGCAGCAGCTTGGCGCCGTTGGCGATGACGAAGCCGAGGTCGATGACGAAGAACACCACACACAGCGGCAGGATCCACTTGCGCGCCTTCGGCCACAGCGAGCGCGCCACCAGGGCCAGCAGCAGGGTGTCGATCAGCATGGTGGCCGACACCGAGATGCCGTAGGCCACGGCCAGGTTGGACGAGCTGCGGAAGGCCAGCACCAGGCCGATCACCATCACCGCGATACCCCAGTTGATGCCCGGGATGTAGATCTGGCCGATGGTGTCGTGCGAGGTGTGCTTGATCCGCATGCGCGGGATGTACCCCAGCTGCATGGCCTGGCGCGAGACCGAGAACGCGCCGGTGATGACCGACTGCGAAGCAATCACCGCGGCCATGGTGGCCAGGATGATCATCGGATACAGCGCCCACGACGGCACCGCTTCGAAGAACGGATTTTTCACCGCCTCGGGGTGGTTGAGCACCAGCGCACCCTGCCCCAGGTAGTTCAGCACCAGGCACGGCAGCACGAAGAAGTACCAGGCGTGGCGGATCGGCTTGGCACCGAAGTGGCCCATGTCGGCGTACAGCGCCTCACCGCCGGTCACTGCCAGCACCACCGCACCGAGGATGAAGATGCTGTGCCAGCCATGCTCCATGAAGAAGCGGATTGCCCACCACGGGTTGAACGCCTTCAGCACTTCCGGTGCATCGACGATGTTGTAGATGCCGATCGCCGCCAGCGAAATGAACCAGATCGAGGTGATCGGCCCGAACAGCTTGCCGATCTTCGCGGTGCCGAAGCGCTGTACCGCGAACACCGCCAGAAGCACCACCACGGTGATCGGAACGATGAAGGCGTGCAGTCCTGGCGCGGCAACTTCCAGGCCTTCCACCGCACCCAGCACCGATATCGCTGGGGTGATCACGCCATCGCCGAAGAACAGCGAGGCACCGAAGATGCCGAGGATGCCGACCACATAGGCCGAGCGCGACCCGTTGCGCAGCGTGCGCTGGGTCAGCGCCATCAGCGCCATGATGCCGCCCTCGCCGTCGTTGTCGGCGCGCATGATGATGGTCACGTACTTCAGCGTGACCACGATGTTCAGCGCCCAGAACGCCAGCGACAGCACGCCCAGCACGGTGTCGTGGTCACTGTTGAGCCCGTAGTGCGGCGAGAACGCCTCCTTCAGGGTGTACAGCGGGCTGGTACCGATATCGCCGAAGACCACGCCGATCGCACCGATGATCAGCGCCAGGCCTCCGGCTGGAGGGGCGTGACCATGACCGCCTTGGGCGGCCGCGTGCGGGGTTTGACTGCTGGACATGGGACTCCTGGCGAGGCTCAGGCGGTGGGTTGGGGGAAGGGAAGGCGGGTCAGCGCAGTGCCGACTGCAGCGCCTTGCGGATCACGGTGGCCACTTCGTCACCTTCATTGAAGGCATCGCGAGCCATGCGCGCCGCTTCGGCCGGCTTGTAGCCCAGCTGCTGCAGGGCCACGGTGGCATCGGAGAGCGGGTCGGCCGGGGCCGGGCCGCTGCCGGTGGGCAGCGCGCCGCCGGCACCGAACTGGGCAGCGCGGTCGCGCAGCTCCAGCACCATGCGCTCGGCGGTCTTCTTGCCGATGCCGGGGATGCGGGTCAACGCGGTGATGTCGCCGGCCTGGACCATGCGCGCGAACTCCTCGACGGTGACGCCGGACAGCACCGCCAGCGCGATCTTCGCGCCGATGCCACTGACCTTCTGCACGTCGCGGAACAGGCGCCGCTCACCTTCGCGCAGGAAGCCGTACAGCGAGACGCTGTCTTCCTTCTGCGAGTAATGGGTGTACAGGGTGACCTCGCGGCCGAGCTCGGGCAGGTCGTAGAAGGTGCTCATCGGCGCCTCCAGCTCGTAGCCCACTCCGTTCACGTCCACCACCAGCCACGGCGGCGCCTTGTAGGCGACGATGCCGCGCAGTCGACCGATCATTGCGTGCAGCTCCTCATTTGCGGCCCCACGCCTGGCGGGCACTGAGCCCCAGGCGGTTGGCCGTTGCCCTTACGTGGGCATGGGTGATCGCCACTGCCAACGCGTCGGCCGCGTCGGCCTGCAGCTTGGTTTTCAGGTTGAGCATGAGCCCGACCATGTGTTGAACCTGTTGCTTTTCGGCGCCACCGCGCCCGACCACCGCCAACTTGATCTCGCTGGCGGCGTATTCGTGCACCGGCAGGTCACGCAGCACCACGGCGGAAATGGCCGCGCCACGGGCCTGGCCCAGCTTCAGCGCCGAATCGGGGTTGCGGGCCATGAACACGCGTTCGATGGCCACTTCCTGCGGCTGGTACTCGCGGCACAGGTCAGCCAGGCCCAGCACCAGCAGCTTCATGCGCTGCGGGAAATCGTCGGCGCCGAGCAGCACCAGCGGCTGGTGGTGCACGTGGCTGACACGGCCGGTGGCGTCGACATCGATGATGCCGACCCCGGTCCGCTGCGAACCGGGGTCGATGCCGAGGATGCGGGTCATGCTGCACTCCTGGCGGGGCGGAACGGGAGGCGCTGGCAGGCGTATGGGCTCATGACTGTCCGCGGTGACCGTTCAACGGCCCGCGCCCAGGCCGTCGAGGACGGCTCAGGCGTAGGCGTCGGCGCCGAGTTCGGCGTTGGAGTACACGTCCTGCACGTCGTCCAGGTCTTCAAGCATGTCCAGCAGCTTCTTGACCTGCAGGGCAACCTCGCCCTCGACCTTGATGTCGTTGTCCGCGCGGAAGGTGATTTCGGCGTGGTCGGCGACATGGCCAGCGGCGGCCATCGCATCCTTGACCGCGTTGAACGCGTCAGGGCTGGTGACCACGTCGATCGAGCCGTCGTCCGGGTAGACCACGATGTCATCGGCGCCGGCCTCGATGGCCGCTTCGGTGATGGCTTCCTCCTCGGCTCCCGGGGCGAAGCTGAGCACGCCCAGGCGCTTGAACATGAAGGCAACCGAGCCTTCGGTGCCCATGTTGCCGCCGCACTTGCTGAACGCATGGCGGACATCGGCCACCGTGCGCACGCGGTTGTCGGTCAGGCAGTCGACGATCACGGCCACGCCACCCGGGGCGTAGCCCTCGTAGCGGATTTCCTCGTAATCGACGCCTTCCAGTTCGCCGGTAGCCTTCTTGATGGCGCGCTCGATCACGTCCTTGGACATGTTCACGGCCAGGCCCTTGTCCACGGCCACACGCAGGCGCGGATTGTTGTTGGGGTCGCCTCCACCGCCGCGCGCGGCAACGCCGATCTCGCGGATGATCTTGGTGAAAATCTTGCCGCGCTTCGCGTCGGACGCGTTCTTGCGGGCTTCGATGGAGGGGCCTCTACCCATGGGTGCTACCGTCTGGCTGCTTCAGGATCAAGGCGCGGATTCTACCTGATCGGGGGCGGCAACCGTGTCTAGGGCCGAAGGGATATCGGGAGGGCGCCATCCACGCATGGCGTGGATCTACTGCCGCCGGGCATGGCCCGGCGCTACCGAGAGTGCACCGCCCTGCCCGGCGAACCGCCTTACGCAGCGGCGGCGTCGCGGCTGTGATCGAACTGGCCGTGGCGCAGGAAATGCGCGGTCTGCCGCGCGGCATCGGGCGATACCACCAGGCCACTGTGGCTGGTGCGCACCACGCAATGGTCGGCCAGGCCCGGCAGGCGTGTCTCGGCCAGGGCCACGGTACCGTCGGAGGCATCGTCGATGGCGCCCAGCAGGCTGCCCAGCCCGTGCGGCACCGAACCGGCGATCAGGCCAACCTCGGCCCTGCCCTGCCAGTCCGGCAGGCCATCGAGCAGCAGATCGCTGCTGCGCCCCAACGCCAGGCCCCAGCCGTGCTCGGACAGCGAACGCGCAGTGCCACTGCCGCGCAGCGGCGAGCCCAGGCAGACCACGCGCTGCACGTCCAGCTGCGGCTGGCGGCGCAAGGCCTCCAGCGCCAGCAATCCCCCCAGGCTGTGGCCGACCAGCGACAACGGGCCGGCATCGGCCAGCCGCTCCAGCAGCTGCGGCACGGCCACGTCGGGGCCACCGAACACCGAGGAGTAACCGAACGCGTGCACCTGGAAACCACGCGCGCGCAGGCGCCAGGCCAGCGGCCCGACCCAGGCACGGGCATTCCAGATGCCATGCAGCAGCAATACGGGGGGAGTCATGCAAACAGCCTGGCGGTCAGCGGGGCGGAAACGTACGGTGATTGAACACGCGCGCGCAGCAAGCGGCGGTGAACGTCAGGTCGCGCGCGGTGCGCGGCGCAGGATGAACTCGAGGTCCTGGGTATCACCGACCGGGAACAGGTACTCGCCGGCCTTCTCGAATCCATAGCGGGCGTAGAAACGCTGTGCGCCGAAGTTCTCCGACCACACGCCCAGCCACAGCGTGCGCGGGCCTTCGTGTTCCAGCCAGGCCAGCGCGGTTTCCAGCAGGCGGCTGCCCCAGCCGCAGCTCTGCTGCGTCTTGATCAGGTACAGGCGCTTGAGTTCGCCGTCACCGGGCTTCACGTCCGGGTGCGGCAGGCCACAGGGGCCGGCGGCGGCATGGCCGACCGCCTCCCCGTCCAGCTCCAGCAGCCACACCGCGTAATCCGGGTGGGCCAGGATCACGCGCTGGCGCTCGACCGTGTAGGCCTCCTCGAGGAAGGCCTGCAGGTCCTGCGGCGGATACAGATGGCCGAAGGTTTCGGTAAACGTGCGGGCAGCCAGCGCCGACAGGGTCGGCGCGTCGTCCACGGTGGCGCGGCGGATCGAATACATGCAGGAAGTTGACGTCAGGGCGAAGCGCGGGTCAAGCCTTTTCAGGCGATTCCGCTTCTTCTTCCTCGTCCTCTTCCTCGTATTCCTCTTCGTCCTCGTCCTCGTCCTCTTCTTCGCCTTCCTCGTCCTCGTCGTACTCTTCCTCTTCGTCGTCCTCGTAATCCTCGACGCCGAAGTCTTCACCGTCCCAACGGCCTTCGCCGTCGGCGACGAAGGTCAGGGCCATCGCCGCCGGGTTGGTACCGACACGGACCAGCCAACCACCGAACACGCGTGCACGCTCGGTGACCAGGGTGGCCTCGGAGCCTTCATTGCCCAGCTTTTCCCACTCCAGCGAAAACGCAAACTCGGTCATTGCCTGGATCTCCTGATCAGTTGGTCTTGGGGCGAACCTGGATGTGTACTTCGGCCAGCTGCACGTCGACGATCGGCGACGGCGCATCGGTCATCAGATCCTGTGCACCGGTGGTCTTCGGGAACGGGATGACGTCACGGATCGACTCGGTGCCGGCCATCAGCGCGGCGATGCGATCGATACCGAAGGCGATGCCACCGTGCGGCGGCGCGCCGTAGTTCAGCGCGTCGAGCAGGAAGCCGAACTTGGCGCGGGCCTCTTCGGCGCCGATGCCCAGCAGTTCAAACACCGCGCTCTGCATGTCCGGACGGTGGATACGGATCGAGCCGCCGCCGATTTCATTGCCGTTGAGCACCATGTCGTAGCCGCGCGAAACGGCGGTACGGGCATTGGCGCGCAGGTCGGCGATGTCGTCCACCGCCGGTGCGGTGAAGGGGTGATGCAGGGCGACGTAGCGCTGCGCTTCGTCGTCCCATTCGAACATCGGGAAGTCGGTGACCCACAGCGGGGCCCAGCCATCGGCGATCAGGCCGAAGTCCTTGCCGGCCTTCAGGCGCAGCGCGCCCATGAAGTCGGAGACCTTGTTGTAGCCGCCTGCACCGAAGAACACGATGTCGCCGTTGCCGGCACCGACGTGCGCGACCAGGGCGGCGAAGGATTCCTCGCTGAAGAACTTCTGGATCGGCGAGCTGACTTCGCCGTTGTCGGCGATCTTGATGTAGGCCAGGCCCTTGGCGCCGTACTTGGCGGCATGCGCTGCGTATTCGTCGATCTGCTTGCGGCTGAGCGCTGCACCGCCCGGGATGCGCAGCGCGGCGACGCGGCCTTCGGCGTCATTGGCCGGGCCGGTGAACACGGCGAACTCGCTGTCCTTGACCAGCTCGGCCACGTCGACCAGCTCCAGCGCGATGCGCAGGTCCGGCTTGTCCGAGCCGTAGCGACGCATTGCCTCGGCCCAGGTCATGCGCGGGAAGCTGGCATCCAGCTGGACGTCGACCACTTCCTTGAAGATGGCGCGGATCATGTCCTCGACGAAGTCCTGCACGTCGCGTTCGCGAACGAAGGCGAACTCCATGTCCAGCTGGGTGAATTCCAGCTGGCGGTCGGCACGCAGGGCCTCGTCGCGGAAGCAGCGCGCGATCTGGTAGTAGCGGTCGAAGCCGGCCACCATGAGGATCTGCTTGAACAGCTGCGGGCTCTGCGGCAGGGCGTAGAACTCGCCCGGGTGCATGCGCGCCGGCACCAGGAAGTCGCGCGCGCCTTCCGGGGTGGCCTTGGTCAGGATCGGGGTCTCGATGTCCTGGAAGCCCTTTTCGTCCAGATGGCGGCGCAGGGCCTGCACCAGCTTGATGCGGGTGCGCTGCATGCGCTGCATTTCCGGGCGGCGCAGGTCCAGGTAGCGGTACTTCAGGCGGGTTTCCTCGCCCGGATTCTCGTGGGCGTGGAACGGCAGCGGCGCGGCCTTGTTCAGCACGGTGATGGCGGTGGCGATCACTTCCACCTTGCCGGTGCGCATCTTGTCGTTCACCGCGTGGCGGGCACGCACCACGCCTTCCACCTGCAGCACGTCCTCGTAGCCCAGCGACGCGGCCACGGCGAACACGTCGGCGTTGTCGACTTCCACGGTCACCTGCACGATGCCTTCATGATCTCGAAGATCGATGAAGCAGACGCCGCCCTGGTTACGGGCCACGTCGGTCCAGCCGGCGAGGGTGACAGTCTGGCCAATCAGGGTCTCATCGACCAGGCCGCAGAAGTGGGTACGCATGGGGGGGAAGCTCCGCTGGAGAACGCCGGCACCGGATGGGGGCCGGAAAGCCTCGTATTCTGCGGCCGAGGCCCCGGCCGGGGCAAATCCGGCCAGTCACACCGGCTTGATCGCCCCCCTCCCTATAGTCGGGCACCTGCCACCGTATGGGATGCCGCCATGAAACCGCTGTCCCTGGCCAGCCTGGCCGTAACCCTCAGCCTGGGTGCCGCGGGCACCCTTGCCCTGCCCGCCCCTTCCGCGCATGCGCAGAGCGGCGTGGTCCGCTGCGAAAGCCAGAACAACCGCGAACGGGTCTGCAACACCGGCTGGCGCAATGCGCAGCTGGTGCGCCAGCTGTCCGGCTCGGACTGCGATGAAGGACGCACCTGGGGCAGCCGTAACGGCAGCATCTGGGTCACCAACGGTTGCCGCGCCGAATTCGTGGAGGCCCGCGGTGGCTGGGGCGGCGGCAATGGCAATGGCGGTGGCTGGGGCGGCAACAACGGCCGGCCTGGCGAGACCATCCGCTGCGAGAGCCAGAACAACCGTGAGCGCAGCTGCCCGGTCGGCTGGCGCAATGCCCGCCTGGTCCGCCAGCTGTCCGGCAGCCCCTGCAACGAAGGGCGTACCTGGGGCGTGCGCAACGGCGCGGTCTGGGTCAGTGGCGGCTGCCGTGCCGAATTCGCCGAAGCCCGCGGCTGGGGCGGTGGTGGCGGTGGCTGGGGCGGCGGCAACAGCAATTACTCGGTTACCTGCAGCAGCAACAACAACCGCTCGCAGACCTGCGACTGGGATGAGCGCCAGGGCCGCCCGGTGCTGCAGCAGCAGCTGTCCGGCAGTGCCTGCCAGGAAGGCCGCAGCTGGGGCTACTCACGTGGCCAGGTGTGGGTGAGCAACGGCTGCCGCGCGCGTTTCGGTACGCGGTAAGTACACGGCCGGATCCCTGGCCGACGGCCAGGGCTCTGGCCCCGGTCCGGTATCCCGCATCCACGCATGGCGTGGATCTACTGAGGGTCCTTCTGGGGTCGGGGCCCTCCGCAGGAGGGATCCGACCCTGGGATCACGGGGCGGACGCTTTGTCGTCGCCCCACGGTGCAGGCGGCAGGGCAACCGGCTTGCTCAGGTCGAACTGCACGCGGAAGCGGCGGCCCTCCGGGCGGGTCAGCTCGTAGACGAAGGTCTGGTCGGGATCAATCTCCATCGCCCAGGTGTTGTGCGTGGAGGCCAGCATGTCGGCGCGGCGGAACATCGCCACCGAATCGGCGTCGGCGGGGAACTGCTGGCGCTCGGCGGTGCCCGGCGGCGTGCTGTCGCCCCCGTACAGGGTGATCGCGTCGGGGCTGCCGTCTTCGTGGCGATGGTCGTGCTTCAGGCGCAGGCCGGTTTCCGTACGGGTCAGCACCCAGGTCCGCGAGTGGTCATCGCCGACATGGAACGGGATGCGCAGCTCGTGCGCCGGATCGGCACAGCCGCGCACATGCATGACCAGGCGCTGCCCGGCGAACGGATCCTTGCCGGTCGGTGCCGGCGTGTCCTCCACCACCTTGCCGGCGTAAGCCTGGCCGCAATGCGCGGCGATGGCGGCCATGAAGGCATCGGCCGGTGCGGTCGCCAGATCATGGGCGACCGTATCGGAGCGCTGCGAACACGCAGCAAGGCTGAGCAGGAGGGCGGAAGCGGTGACAACGGCAGGCAGTTTCATGCCCCAACCCTAACGGCCATGGCCGAAGTGCGCAAACCGCACGCGCAGCATCCGCTCAGCGATCGACTGCAGATGCCGCTGGCAGCGTTTCGGTGGCCGCCACCGGCGCGGCTTCGCCTTCACCCGCAGGTTCCTGTTCAACCGGATCGACATCGAACGGCGTGCGGAACACCAGCGACGGCAGCAGCGTGGTCAGCGCCGCATACAGCAGCAGCGCTCCGAACAGCACCGCCGGGATCTGGAAGCGCTCGCGCATGATCGCGGCCAGCACCAGGGTGAAGATCAGCGTCGGCGCCAGCGCCAGCGAGACCCTCAGGCTGCTGCGGAAGCTCTCGCCGAACATCACCCGGCGCTGCAGCCAGACCACGCCGATGCGCAGCGGCAGCACCACCAGGGTGATCACGATGCCCAGCCCCAGCGCCTCGAAGCTGAGTGCTTCGCTGGGCACCTTGGTGCCGGCATTGAAGAAATAGAACGGCACGAAGAACGAGGCGAACAGGCGCAGCGCATGCAGGTTCTCGTGCGAGGCCAGCAGCGGCATGCGCTGGTGCAGCAGGCGCGCGACCAGGCCGGCGATGAAAGCACCGACCAGGTAGTACACGCCCAGCAGATAGGTGATGTACGCCGCGACCATGCCGACCATCACCAGCAGCGAGAACTCCGAGCCCGGCGCATGCGGCGCCACCCAGCGGCCCAGCGCGATGAACAGCAGCGGCAGGCCGACCATCATTGCCAGCAGAGCCAGGCTGGACAGCGCCATGTGGCCCGGATCACCGGCCTGCAGCACGATGAACAACGCCGCCAGCGCCAGCAGTTCACCGGCAATGGCCTTGCTGGTCACCCAGAACCGCTCGTCCTCGCTCAGGCCCAGCCGCGACAGCGAATCCATGATGAAGCCGGTGGACGGCGTCAGCAGCGCCAGCGCCAGCAGGCCGGCGGCCTGCCACGGCAGCCCCGCGTAGCGCCAGGCCAGCCAGCCCACACCGAACAGCGTGCCGGTACGGATCACCAGATGCGCCAGCAGCGGCCACATGCCACGGCGCAGCGCCTGCAGATCCACTTCCAGGCCGGCGAACAGGAACAGCGAGGAAATGCCCAGCGTGGCCAACAGACCGATCACCGAGTCGTGCGCCTGGTCGCCCAGCCAGAGCATGCCGATGATGCCGAACAGCAGGCAGGTCAGCGGCGCGGGCAGGCTGAAACGCTGCAGCGCGCGTGGGATCACCAGCAGCGCAAAGATCAGCAGCAGGTAGATCAGTTCATGGCTCATGGGGGACTTCCGTGTGATTCGAACGCGCGCAGGATGCGCGCGCCGAACCGATCCGGCAAGCCACTTTTGAATGACCCCGGTTACCTCATCCGATCAACCGGTCGGCAATCCGCCCCACCTGTGCCAGCACGGTAGCGCGTTGCTCGTAGCTGATCGCACCTGCCTGCAGATAAGCCGTCAGCACCCACGGTGCGCCGCCGGCCACGGGCCACAGCACGGCGATGTCGTTGCGCGCGTCCTCGTCGTTGCTGCCAGTCTTGTCACCGACGCGCCAGCGCTTGCCCAGGCCCGCGCGCAGGCAGGCGTCGCCGGTTTCGTTGTCGATCAGCCAATCGGCCAGCTGCTGCCGCGACGCCGGCTGCAGCACCTCGCCCAGCACCACGCGCTGCAGGGTCGCAGCCATCGCCGCCGGCGTGGTGGTGTCGCGCGGATCGCCCTTGGCAAAGCTGTTCAGCTCCGGCTCCAGGCGATCACTGCGGCTCACCGCATCACCGCTCGCGCGCAGGAACGCAGTCACCGCGGGCGGGCCACCGACCACGCCGAACAGCAGGTTGGCGGCAGTATTGTCGCTGGTGATGATCGTGGCACGGCACAGATCGCGCACGGTCATGTCCTTGCCGGCGTGGCGGCGGGTGACCGGCGCGTGCGAGAGCAGGTCGGCATCGCGCACCGGCACGCGCGTGTCCAGCAACGCGGGCCTGCGCTCGGCCTGGCTGAGCACGGTGGCGGCCAGCACGCTCTTGAACGTGCTGCACATCGGGAAACGCTCGTCCTGGCGATGACCGATGCGGCGACCGCTCGCAGTGTCCAACAGGGTCACGCCGAGGCGTCCGGCACAGGCCTTTTCCAGTGCGGCGAAGTCGGTGGCGGCGGTGAGGACGGCATCGGTCGGTGCACTGGCGGCGATCTTGCCCGCCGCACGGGCCAGCAACGGCAGGGCAAGCGAGGAAGCAACAGCGGCACCACTGAACTGCAGGAATCGGCGACGGGCGAGCATGCGGGGTTCTCCTGGGGACCGCCCGATTATTGAAGCCTCGCACGCAGGCGACCAGCGCGAAAAATCAGCGGAAGGCATTAGCTGAATTAATGCCTGTCGCAATCAACCCTTTAATTCTTCTGAACTGGCTACTGGGAAGGTAGGATCAGCCATCACCCTGGCTCACGACTACTCCGATGCTGCACCCCACCCTGCCGCTGAACGCCCTGCGTGCCTTCGAGGCGGCCGCACGCCACCAGAACTTCACCCGTGCCGCGCTGGAGCTGTGCGTCAGCCAGGCCGCGCTGAGCCACCAGATCCGCGGGCTGGAGGACCGGCTCGGCATCCGTCTGTTCCATCGCCTGCCGCGCGGCGTGGCGCTCACCGAGGAGGGCGCGGCGCTGTATCCGGTGCTCAACGAATCGTTCGAGCGCATCTCGGCCAGCATCGCGCGCTACACCGGTGGCCCGGCCCGTGAAGTACTGACGCTGGGCGTGGTCGGCACCTTCGCCACCGGTTGGCTGCTGCCACGGCTGGCTGCGTTCGAGGCCGCGCACCCGGACATCGAGCTGCGACTGCAGACCCACAACAATCGCATTGATCTGGCCGGCGAGGGGCTGGACCTGGCGATCCGCTTCGGTGATGGCGACTGGCAGGGCCAGGCCTGCACAGCGATCCTCGACGCGCCGTTTGCACCGCTGTGCGCACCGGCATTGGCGCGGCGGCTCAAACAGCCACGCGACCTGGGCACCCTGCCCCTGCTGCGCTCCTACCGCAGCGACGAATGGCCGCGCTGGCTGCAGGCGGCAGGAGTGAGTGGCGTGGAAGCCCGCGGGCCGGTGTTTGATTCGTCGTTGACGGTGGCGATGGCCGCGGTGGGTGGTGCCGGCGTGGCGCTGCTGCCGCTGCGCATGTTCGAGCAGGAACTGGCCGAGGGTCGCCTGCTGCAGCCATTCAGCATCACGCTGGAGCTGGGGCGCTACTGGCTCACGCGACTGCGCTCGCGTGCCGAGCGTGAGCCGGCGAAGCGGTTCCGCGAATGGCTGCAGGCACAGGGATGAAAAAGGGGACGGAGGGGATTAAGTCGTTTGTGCCACAAACGACTTAATCCCCTC